>JASFRI010000148.1:0-9683 GCA_050115015.1 Acidobacteriota bacterium | reverse complement strand
CCTGGAGCGCGCCAAGTCTACGGCCCCTCGCCGTTCGGCCCGACGCCGGTCACCAGGAAGTACAGTAGCGGATCCGACGACGAGTCCTCGAACTCGGTGTCGGTGTCGTCGGGGTCCTCGGCGGTCACGTCGACGAAGGAGGCCGGCGATGACGCGACGGTGCCCCGGTAGACCCGGTAGGATTCCAGCCCGGGGTAGGGCCACCAGCGAAGCCGCACGCCCCCGGACACCGCGGTGATCTCCCGGAACCGCATCTCCGGGGTCGTCGCCTCCTGCGGCCGGCTGCACACGTCGAGGCTCCAGGCGTTCAGCGACCCGGTGTCGCCGTTCGCCTTGTCGGTCACCTCGAGATACCAGCTCCCGGCCGGGATCTCCCCGTGCAGCGTCGAGAGCGGCTGGTAGGGCGTCAGATCGACGCCGTAGGTCCCGACGATGTCGTCGGCGGACCCCCCCTGCTGGTTGTGCAGCACCAGCCCGGTGCCCGAGGGTGATACCAGCCGGATGAGCAGGTCGCCGATGTAGGTGTGGGTGATGTCCACCGAGACCTGGATGCCGGTGATCGGACCGAGCCCGGCGAGATCGATCCGGCTGCTGATCATCGTGTTGTCGTTGATGGCCTTCGGCACGTCGGCCGCGGCGACGTCCTCGCAGGCCGGGGCGCCGACCTCCAGGAAGAACGGCTCCGAGGTCCCCGCGCCCTGATCGGCGGTCCACTCCAGGGCGAAGCCGATCCGGTGTCCCGCCGGCACGTCCGCGGCGGGAAGGACCTGGAAGTACGGTGCGTCCGACTCCGCCTGGGATCCCACGGGAAGGTCGGGGAACGTGGCGGTCTCCCGCGGCACCGTCGCGAACCACCCCGTCGGGATCAGCCGGGCGCCGACGCCGGTGGCGGAGCGGCCGGCGTTCGAGGCCGTCACCGCCAGATCCGCAAGCTCCCCGCCGTCGAGCCAGCCGTCGCCGCCGGGCCCGTCCTCGACCCGGGTGGCGACGGGCTGCAGATCCGTAGCCAGGGGCTGCAGCGCGACGTCCAGCACCACGGATTTCGCCGCGCCGAAGTCCACGGGGATCGCCTGTGCCGCGTAGCCGAGCGCGGAGAACTCCAGGGTGTAGATCCCGGGAAGCACGAGCCGGTGGTAATCCCCCACGTCGGGATCCGTCGACGACGGGAACGGGTTGGCGTCCACCCGGATCGTGGCCGCCACGGGAAGGCCGGTATCGGCGTCGGTGACCACGCCGTGCACCCCCTCGAAGCCGCGCTCCATGTAGGACAGCATCGACTCCAGGTTGTCGTCCCAGTAGGAGGGGAGCGTGCTGGCGGCCGGCCACTTCGTGTAGCTCAGCTCCATGGTGACCTCGAAGGTGCCGTTCCAGGCGTAAGCCCAGTCCTGCATCCCCCCGGTGACCGCGTACCAGGCGGCACCGTTCGTGACCCCGTGATCGAAGGAGCCCCCGTCGTTCGCGTACATGGCCGGGTTGTTGTCCGCGTAGGTCCGGGAGATGCTCAGGAAGGCGTCGTGATCCGGCGGATCGGTGGGGCTGAACACCGAGGCGCCGGCGGAATTGTTGTCCCAGGGGTAGTTGGCCACGATGGTGCCGCCGTGCATGTTCGCGGCGAGGTCGATGGAATGCCCCGCGGACCACTGCATCACCGCGAGGACCTCCGGCTGCCGGCCTGCGCCGCTGTTGTCCGGATCGAAGAACCAGTCCGGGAAGCTGCGGTTCAGGTCGAAGAAGTTGGCGTTGTAGCGCTGGACCAGCGCCGTGCCGTCGGGGTTCATCGACGGCATGATCCAGATCTCCGCGCCGTCCACCAGGTCCGTGGCGCGGGGGTCGACCCCGTAGCCGTCGGTGAGGTAGTCGATGAGGTGGTAGAGCATCTCCTTGCCCACCACCTCGTCACCGTGCATGGCCCCGATGTAGAGGAACTCCGGCTCGGCCGACTGCATGTCCGGGTCCGCCGAGATCAGCATCATCAGGAGATCCCGGCCCTGGACCGTCTGACCGATGGTGAACAGCCGCGTGATGTCCGGGTGATCCGCCGCGATCCCCTGCATGTCGGTCACCAGGGTCTCGTAGGTGTGGTACACGGGGGGAATGGTCTCCACCTGGAAACCGGGCGGCAGCTCGACCGGCGGCGGGATCTCCAGGGGCGGCAGCCGCGTGACCGCGAACCCCTCGAGCCGCAGCTTGGCGAGCTCCTCCTCCACGACGTAGGCGCGAACCCAGCCGTCGAGGACGGCATCGACGTCGATCCCCATCCGGTTCAACCGGTGCAGGTCCTCGACGCGGTCCCGGAGCTCGATGCGCACCATGGACACCGGTCCTGGCTCCCCCTTCCCCCCGGCGACGGCGGGGAGGGAGGCGATCAGCGCCAGCAGGAGCCAGGCGATGAGCCGCGCGCCGGTCCGTCTTCCGCTTCGCATGTGCCTTCCTCCCATCAGGGGCATGTCCCCCAGACGTTCTTCGCGGATGTCCCGCACTCGCCGCTGGCCGCGGCGCCGTGGCGCTCACCGACGGGCCCCTGGCCCCAGGAGCTCTCGGTCCCCTGCCCGTCGTCGGTCACCAGCAGGAGCCAGAGGTTCCCCGCCGGCACGCCGTCCCAGGTGGCGGGGCTCGCCGCGCCGCAGACGGAGCCGAGCAGGCCGTAGGTGGAGACCTGCTCCAGCGGGCCGAACAGGACGTTGGCGGCAGGGGCACACCCGTCGTCCCAGGAGAGGATCAGCTGGTCGGGAATCGCGCCCGGGGCCACCTGCATCCCGGCGGTCCCGCCGGAGCCGTCCGGAACCCCGGGCGGCGCGGGGAACGGGCCGGCCTCGCACGCGTTCATGAAGCAATCGCCGGGGGCGTCGTAGCTCACGACGATGTTGTCCACGAACCAGGTCCACTCGAACTTCGCCTGGTAGTAGTGCCAGCGGAGCTGCACGTCGGCGGCGCCGGCCGCCAGGGCGGTGATGTCGATCGCCTCGTGGGCCGGGTTCGCGGTGTCGCCGGTCCACGAGGCCAGGTTGACCCACGCCCCCCCGGTGAGGGAGGAGCGGATGTCCACGTCGCCGATCTCGGACTGGCCTCCGGAGTACCAGCGGAACCAGTGGTCGAACTCCAGCGTAGCCGCCGTCGCGGCCGTCAGGTCGATGACCGGACTGATCAGCTCCTCGTTCATCGCGAGGTCCGCGCAATCGGAGTCGATGGCGGCCCACGTGCCGCCGATCGGCGGGTTCGGGTCGGTGTTGCCGCAGCCCCCCGGGTCGCCGGCATCGTCGGCGTACCAGGTGGCGCCGTCGCCGAATCCGTCGACGACGGTCCAGGACAGGGGGATGTCACCCGTCTCGAAGTCCTCGGCGAAGGCCACGCCGCCGCCCGGCACGACCAGGCCGAGGGGCTGCTGGAAGCTGGAGGACCAGCTCCCCTCCGCCGCGTCGATCCGCACGTCGAACCCCAGCATCTGCCCGCAGGCGGCGCCGGGATCCAGGGACGCGGTCACGGCGCCCGAGATGCCGGAGGCGCCGGCCTCGATGGAGCCCACCGCGGCGACGGCGTCCAGCATGGCGATGCCGCCGGCGGTCGGGGTGACGGTGACGCTGACGTCGTTCAGGGTCCCGATACCGTCGTTCTGCACCACCAGGTCGAACGCCACCGCCTCGCCCGGATCCCACCAGCCGTCCCCCGAGCCGGCGCCGCCGGCGGCGCAGGCGTCGTCCTCCAGCCCGTGCGAGCCGTATCGCGCGCTCGGGCCGCAGGGGATCGAGGGCAGGGTCAGGATGAGGGACCACGACTCGATGCTCCCGGTGTCCTGTCCCGCCTGGTCGACGACCCGCAGGCTCCAGTCGCCCGCGGCGGCGATGCCGTTCGCCGCGTCCAGCGACTCGTCGGGACGGAAGGACCCGGTGAACGGGGCGGAACCGGAGGCGATGTCCGCCGCCGCGTCGTCGTCGAACCGCGTGTCGATGAAGTCGTTCCCCCCTCCGCCACGGCGGTTCGACAGCAGGATGCTGCCGCCGCCCGGCACGTCGAGGTAGAGGCTCAGATCGCCGTCGTAGGTGTGGGCGATGTTCACGAGCACGTCGACGTCCAGCACGGTGTCCGTCTCGGCGACGGTGATGGTGCTCGTGGCGCCGCCGGGATCATCGTCGGGGATCGCAACGGGGGTGTCCGCGCTGGCGAAGGCCGGCTGGTTGTCGCTGCCGGTGGAGAAGCTGTAGAGGGCGCCGCCGTTGTCGTCGTAGCCCAGGTTCCCCGCCGCGTCCTGCGAGGCGACGGAGAAGAAGTAGAGGCTGCAGGGTCCCAGGCCGCCGATCGGCACGGCGTGGGCCGTCACCAGCCCCGGGCTGCCGGCGCCGGTGTCCCCCGGAGGCGCGCTCCCGTAGGTCACGAGGCTGTCCGCCGGCTCGCTGGTCTCCCATCCGACGACCGCGGACGTCCCGGTGACGTCGGTCACGCCGACGTTGGCGATGGCCGGACCGAGGCAGTCCACCGGGGCGGTCGCCTGCCGCAGCAGGTTCGTCCCCCCCTGTCCGTCGTCGGCGTCGAGGTACTCCACCAGGATCATGTCGCCGTCGGCGACCGTCAGGCTGCCGTTCCCTGGCGCCACGGGGCCGGCATCGAGGGGGATGACGCCGACGAAGACTCCCGAGTCCGGGCCGGCCGCGAGCAGGGTCACCGTCTCGGGCGCGCTCTCGCTTCCCGAGGAGATCTCGACGTCCTGGCTCGGCAACCCCTGGAGCGAATCGTCACGCAGGGAGATGGTCACCGTGCTGTCGCAGGCGTAAACCGAGGCATCCACGCTGACCGAACCCGCCGGCTGGAACAGGCAGCTCTGCAGATCGACCCCGTCGACGGCCAGGGCGCCGGTCCCCTCGGGGTCGAGCCAGTCCTGCAGGCGGCTCGACGGGGTCCCGCCGCCGGTCCAGGAGGCGTCCAGCTTCCCGTACTCGTCCCAGTCGAGGACCGTGCAGGAGGCGAGGCCGCCGTGAAGCTGCCCGATGATCCGCTGGTCCGGGTCGAAGAGGGGCGAGCCCGACGAGCCGGGCTCCGTCGTCCCCTCCTCCCACTCGGTGATCCGCCAGTGGTTGGTGCCGTAGTTGATCCCGTCGATCAACGGGTCGGCGTTGTGGCTGATCTTCTTCACGTCCCCGGAGGGGTGGTGGATGGTCCAGCACTCCGGCGCCGCGGCGGGGTTCCGGCTCCAGCCGCTGTAGTAGGGGCCGAACTCCTCGGGAACCTGCGAGTCCAGCTCCACCAGGGTGAAGTCGCTGGATGCATAGGAGGCGCGGACGACCGAGCCCGTCACCGTCTGGTTCGTCGCCGGCGGAGGGGTGCCGCTGCCGCAGGCGGGCTTCTCGAAGTTGAAGCCGTACGTCGTGCTCGGTCCGACGCTGCAGTGGTTCGCGGTGAGGACATAGGGCCGGCAGTCGTCCGCGGTGGTGTTGATCAGCGACGCGGAGCAGAACGCGAAGCCGCCGCTGAGGGCGACGACCACTCCGCGCTTCTGATCCTGCCAGTTGTCCCCCAGGGGGCAGGCCACGTCGATGTTGCAGGCGCCCGAGTCGTCCACCGCCTCGGTCTCCGTCCGGCCGATGACGCCGAAGGGCTCGTAGCCGTGGGAGACCGTCCCCAGGTGGACCTCCGGCTTCTCCCCCCGGAGCGCTGCGGGCCAGTAGAGCTCCACCACGAGCTCATCGCCGGCGATGGGTGGGAACCACAGCTCCCCGTGGGACCGGATATCCGCCGCGGTGAAGGGACCCATCGGGTCCTGCCCCAAGGGGGGATAGACCCAGAGCTCGGCGCCGGGCTGCGGCTTGAACTGGTCGAACCCCAGCACGATCCAGAGCGCGCCCTCGGTGCCGACCCGCAGGCGCCACAGGCGGCCGCCGTCGGGTAGCTCCTCCCAGGTCCCGGAGTTCCCGGGGTTCAGGTCCGTGGCCATGGGGAAGCCGATGCGCAGCGGGATCCCCGGCAAGTCACGATTCGCCTCGTCCTCGGCCCGCAGCGCCGGCACGTCCACCGGCGGCGACAGCCACGCCGCGACCTGGCCGATCGGCGTCAGCCCCTGGAGTCGGGCGGAGCGCGGCGTCGACGGCTCGCCGGCGAGGGTGAGCAGCGGGAGGAGGAGCAGGAGCAGTGCGGCAAGACGCAGGGCACGGGTCGGGCGGATCGGCAGGTCGGGCATGGCCACCTCGGCGGATGTGGGAAGGGACAGTCGATTTCAGGCCCCTGTGTACCCACTTCGGCGGGTTCCGTCAACCCGACGGGCCTCGGCGTTGACATCGGATTTCAGGATCGATCGCCGGACTCCACGGCCTTCTTGAGGCGTTCCAGATCGGCGTCGATCCGATCCGCGGCGCTCGCGCCGATCAGCGGCTCCATCACCCGGAACAGAAGCCCGTCGAACTGGGTGTCGGTGAAGTACGTGAGCTCCGTCGCACCCTCCCGTCCCCGCAGCTCGTAGCGGACACGAGACTCGAAGGACTCGCCGGTGATCGTCGCCCCGAGCAGTCCCGGCGGGTTCAGCTCGGTGATGACGGTCTCCATCTCGAACCGTTCGCCGTGCTCCTTCACGACCTCGCGGGAGCGGGACCCGACGCGCAGCCCGTCGTGGGTGACGGGGGTGGACTCGAGCAGCCCGTCCACCCAGACCTTCAGCTTCTCGGGCTCGGTGAGCCAGGGGAAGATCGCCTCCGGCGGCCGATCGATGCGGATCGTCGCGGTGTGGACCCAGCGCCCGTCCCCGCCGCCGGCGATCCAGAGCCCGGCGAGGACGAGGACGAACACGCCGAGGACCAGGCTGATGACCCATCTTGCGAGCTTTCCCATGCGGTTCCTCCCTGGATACAGGGGGATAGCATACAATGACCACCGGCGATGATCGGCAAGCGGCTCAAGCACTACGAGGTCGAGGAGGCCCTGGGCAAGGGGGGGATGGGGGTGGTCTACCGGGCCCGGGACACCCGCCTGCAGCGGCCGGTGGCCCTGAAGGTCCTGCGCTCGGAGCTCACCGGGGACCCGGAGCGCCGGCGACGCTTCCTCCAGGAGGCCCGCTCGGCCTCCGCCCTGACCCACCCCGCCATCGCCCAGGTGTACGACGTCGACGAGGCCGACGGTGTCATCTTCATCGCCATGGAGCTCGTGCAGGGGAAGACCGTGCGCCAGCTCCTGCAGTCGAAGGAGCTCGACCTGCAGGGTGCGGTGGACGTCGCGCTGCAGGTCTCCCAGGGGCTCGGCCGGGCCCACGAGGCGGGGATCGTCCACCGGGACATCAAGACCGACAACATCATGCTGACCCCCGACGGGCACGCCAAGATCCTGGACTTCGGCCTGGCGAAGCTGCTGCACCCCGAGGGACCGGACGACGAGCACGCCTCCTCCATGGAGACGGTGGCCCAGGCGACGCAGGCGGGGACCATCCTTGGCACCATCGCGTACATGAGCCCGGAGCAGGCGAGGGGCCTCCCGGTGGACCAGCGCAGCGACGTCTTCTCCATGGGGATCGTCCTCTACGAGATGGTGACGGGCGAGCTGCCCTTCCAGGGGGGAAGCGCCCTGGACACCATGCACGCCATCGCCTACGAGGAGACCCGGCCGGTGACGGTGGTGCGCCGCAACCTGCCGCCGGACCTGCACCGGATCATCTCGCGCTGCCTCCGGAAGCGGCCCGATGACCGTTACCCGGACGGGCGGGCGCTGGCCAAGGATCTCGACGCGCTGAAGCGGGACATCGAGTCCGGCGTGGAGCGCATGGCGCCGTCCGGTCTGCAGCTCCGCGAGCGCCTGGAGTCGCTGCGAACCTCGATGCCCTTCGGCTTCGTGGGGATCGCCGTCCTGGTCCTGGCGGCTGCGGGGATCGGCTACCTGATCGTCTCCAAGGTCGAGGTCGGCGCACTGGTCACCTTCGCGTTCATCGCGCTGCTCTCCTGGCGGTTCATCCGGAACCGGCGCCACCGCATGGTGAAGCGGCTGGTCTCCCGGATGCGGAAGGTCGAGGAGGTCAGGGCGATCCAGGTCCGGGACGACCAGATCACCATCGTCGTGGACGAGGCCAAGGCGAAGATCTACGTCCAGGTGAACGGGCTCGTGGACGCGGTCAACCGCAAGCAGTTCATCGGCGAGCCGGTCTCGGCGGAGATCCGGGACGACCTGACCGGCGAGGCGCTGCAGCAGCTCCTCCGGCAGCCGGGAGTGGCCTACGTGCGTCCCGACGTGCTCGAGAAGTCCTGATGGAAAGGAGGCCGCCATGGTCGTGAGGAGTATCGGGGTGCTGAGCTGCGGGAAGATCCTGGGGATCCTCTACGCGGCGATCGGGCTGCTCGTGGGGATGTTCTTCAGCCTCTTCGCCCTGGTGGGCGGCTTCGCGGGTGCCCTGCAGGGGGAGCCCGGGGGCGCGATCCTGAGCTTCGTGTTCGGCGTGGGAGCCGTGTTCCTCCTGCCGATCGTCTACGGGATCATGGGATTCCTCGGCGGCGTGATCACGGCCGTCATCTACAATCTCGCCGCGGGGGCCGTCGGGGGCCTCGAGGTGGAGCTGGAGCCACCGCGGGGCAGGGGATCGGCTGCCGGCGTCTGAGGCCTACCCATGCCGTGATCGCGTCCGGTGCGCTCTCACGGCGACGCCACCCGCCGCTCGTTGCGGAACCACTCCGCCAGCTCCGGCCGCCCGACCAGCCCGACGGGGGCCCGGCCCCGGACCGCCATCCGGTCGCCGTGCTCCCCGCGCAGGTGGTGGAAGGCGCAGAGGCAGACCAGGTTCCCGTCCTCGTCGGAGCCGCCGTGGGAGTGGTACTCGACGTCGTGCACCTGCAGGTTGCCCCGGGAGGAGCATCCGGGGGCCATGCAGCGCCAGCCGTCCCGGGCGTAGATCCGGTCCCGCCGGCGCGGCGTCCCAGGTCAGCACGAACTCCTCCAGCAGCGCCCGGGCCTCGTCGCGCAGCCGCTTGACGGTGGCCTCCCGGGCCCGGGCGATCCAGTCGCTCTCGCAGACCACCGAGCCGGCGAGACCGTCCAGGATGCGCGCGGTGGTCCGGGCGGCCTCGTAGGCCACGCGGCCGTCCTCGTACGCCGCGCGCAGGCGCGGGTGCCGCCGGAGCGTCCGGGCCAGCCGCGCCCGGTCCTCCGCCGCGGTGCGGGAGAGACCGAGGCGCTGCTCGGCGTAGTGGCCGAGGGAGGCGAAGCGCAGCCGGGACCAGGCGCCGCGGTCGGCCATCTCGGCCAGCAGCTGACCGAGCCGCCGCTCGAGGGCGTCCTCGAGGAGGAGCAGCTCGCGGACCTGGGCGTCGAGAGGGCGGCGGCCCCGCCGGTCCCGGCGATCGCCTCCAGCTCCGCGAGGCGGTCCAGCTCGACGCCGGCGAGCGCGAGCGCCCAGGACGGATCGCCGTCGTCGGGGAGGTGGCTCCAGCGGCCGGTGAATCGCGTCAGCGCCCCCTCCACGACCGCGCGTTGCAGCCCCTGCCGCAACGGGCGCCGGTCCATGTCGGGGGGGAGCCCGGCGGTGCGGGCCTCGCCGACGAGCGATGAGACGAAGGCGGTCACCGTGCCGCGCCCGCCATCGACGGACCGGAAGAGCTCGAGGGCCTCGTCGAAGGTGGTCCGCACCGGCGCGGGGGCGAGGAAGCTCATCAGGACGCGGGGCCCGTCGGAGGGAGAGGAAACCGTGGATCCGGTGGCATCCAGTCCGGCGCCCGACGGGGAGCCGG
>JASFRI010000147.1:0-9694 GCA_050115015.1 Acidobacteriota bacterium | reverse complement strand
TCAAGTCCGTCCAGGCCGAGGATCACCGTCCTCTTCACCAGGGCGCGGGAGTAAGTCTTGCGCCCTCGCAGCCAGGTCACCAGCATCCGGAACGGCCACGTCAGCAGCGTCAGGAAGCCGGCGATCATCGCCAGCAGTAGCGCCAGCACCGACCCGATGGCCGCGAATCCCGCTCCGGGACCGATGTACGCCAGGGCCGGGGTGGCCAGGGCCCAGCCGGCGGCGATGGCGAGGATCCAGGGACCTGGGCGGAACCGCGCTTTCGGTCGATGCATCGTGGCCAGGGACCTCACTCGCCCGCGGGTGCGGGCGGCTCGTGCCAGGACTGCAACTCGGCCACCAGCGGTCCGAGCAGTGTCCCCGCCTCCAGGCGCAGGGGAAGCCGTCGTGCGTCCGCCGACAGCCACAGCCGGATCTCCCGCGCGGGCGGTTCCTCTTCCCCGCCGTCCGCGCTGACGGCATAGCGTACCGCGGGGAACCGCCCGGCGGGAACCTGGATCTCCTCGTTCGCCACCCTCCGGAGATGCACCTCGTAGAGACGGTTCTCGAACACCGAGAACGTCGTGCTTCCGTCTCGCAGGTAGCGCGCGTGGAACAGCGCGGTCATCAGGTCCCTGGTGTCCCGGCGGATCGGCATCGTGAAGCCGCCGGGGTCGCCGGTGGGCCCGGTCACGCGGACGCTGCCGGTGCGGTGGTCGAACCGCAGTGTCTGGAAGAGGCTGGCTCCGTTCTCGTCCATCTGGCGGCTGGAGTGCATGGGCATCATCCTCGCCACCCGGGCGGTGGACAGGAGGACGTAATGGAAAGGGTAGATGAGCGCCAGCAGGGGCCCCGCCTCCGCCTCGCCGCGCAGGCGGAGATCCCCCGGACCGCCCGCGGCGGGCGGGAACACCTCGACGCTGGCCCGGGCCGCCTCGTGGATCGGGCCGAGGTCCACCAGGAACTCCAGCCGTTCGCCGGGCCGGGGGGAGTCCTCCGCGGGGACCGGGGAGGCCGACGCCAGGAGGAGGAGGCCGGCCAAAGCCAGAACGCGGTTCATTTCCTGATTATAGGGGTATTCGCTCCCGCGATCCCCCCCTAACGAGATCGTCCCTTCCCGGTTGCAAAGCCGGGATCGGGTCCTGTAAGATCCGGTCTTCGATGAAGATACGGACAGTCCTGCACGGGTCGGCCGTGGCGTTGCTGGCCATGTCGTGCCTCGCTGCGGCCGTCGGTGCCCAGCAGGAACCCACGCCCGAGGAATCGACGGCGTCGGGGCGCCTGGTCGCCCGGGTCAACGGCGAGGAGATCTCCCTCTACGAGTTGAGCCGGGCGGTGAACCAGTACGTCCGCGCGAACCGGCTCGGGCCCGATTCCGGCATGACGATCCCGCAGATCCAGGATACGGTCCTGGATCGGATGATCGCGACACGCCTGGTGGAGCAGCGTGGCCGGGACCTCGACCTAATGGCGACGATCGACGAGATCGACGCACGCATGGCGGATCTCCGGGCCCAGGCCGGAACTCCGGAGGACTTCCGGCTCATGCTCACGGTGCAGAGCATGACCGAGCCGGAGCTGCGGCGCCTGACGAGCCAGCAGATCACGGCGGAGAAGGTGATCGAGGCCGAGGTCTTCGCGAAGATGACCTTCACCGAGGAGGAGATCCGGCGCTACTACGAGGAGCACCGGGACGACTTCTCCCGAGACGAGCAGGTGCATGCCCGCCATATCTTCATCCAGCTCCGGCCGGACATGACGGAGGAGGAGCGGGCCGATGCGCGGAGCCGGATCGACGCGATCAGGGCTCGGCTCGCCAAGGGGGAGCCGTTCGAGGAACTGGCGGTGACGCTGTCCGAGGACGCCGCGGCGGCGAATGGCGGGGATCTGGGCTGGTTGCACCGGGAACAGGTTGCCGGCCCCTTCGAGGTTGTGGCCTTCTCCACGCCCGTGGGCGAGATCAGCGATGTAGTGGCCACCGACTACGGGTATCATATCATCGAGGTCCTCGAGCGGAAGGAGGGGGGCACGATGACGCTCGAGGGCGCGCGACCGCTCATCGAGGAGCAGCTGCGGGACGCGAAAACCCCGGAAGCGGTTCGCGGCTTTATCGACGGACTCAGGGCGCAGGCGGAGATCGAGATCCTCCTGCACCAGGAGAACGGACAATCCTGACCGGGAGGGAGGGATGAGGCACCATGCAGCGTGAGAGCGAGGAACATGTGATCCTCTGCAGCGATTGCGGCATGGCGGCTCTGGTCCCTTTCCGGCCGAGCCAGGGACGGCGGGTCTTCTGCCCACCCTGTCATCGCCGGCGCAAGAAGGACGAACTGCTTCTCGATCGGATCCCCGTACGGGGACGAAGGGGGAGCCCTGGAACAGCGAGGCCGAACGATGTCCGCCGACACACGCAGCGAAGCTGAGCCCCAGGGGCGTTCCGCGACGGAGCGCACCGACCATCGCGAGCACGATCGGGATCGCAGTCAGGACCGCGACCGGGACCGAGACCGCAACCGCGACCGGGATCGGCGCGATCGCGACCGCTCCTCGGGAGGGGATCGCGACCGCTCCTCGGGGGGGGATCGGTCGGGCGGCCGGGACGACCGGGGCCGGCGGCCGCGCGGCCGTGGGGTTCGCGTCGAGGGGGACATCGAGCGGGCCATCCGGCAGTTCCGCAAGCGGATCGAGCGGGAGGGCCTGTTCAAGGAGCTGCGCCGTCGCCGGTTCTTCGAGAAACCAAGCGAGCGCCGCAAGCGCAAGCAGCGCGAGGCGGCGAAACGACGCCGCAAGGCCGCCCGGCGGCGCCGCTAGCCGCCGACGGTCGACGGCGACACCCCCGGGCCGGAATTTCCCCGGCGCGCGGCGTGGAGTCCGCGGCGACCGGGAGCCACGGGAACGATGCAGGCTCGCCACTGCAGCCTCCTCCTCACCCTCGTGGCGTTCCTCGCCGCCGCCCCGGAGGCTCCGGCAGGGGAGCCCTTCCAGGCCGGGGATCCCGGTGTGACCTCCCCCCGGCTGGTCGACGGGGAGGAGCCCCCCTATCCGGAGCAGGCGCTGGGTTCCGGGGTCGAGGGACGGGTGATCCTCCGGATCCTCGTGGACGCCCACGGGAACGTGGAGCAGGTTCAGCCCCTCCGGGCCCCTTACCGCGGCGAGCTGCTCCGGATGGCCGCCGTGGCGGCGGTCCGGCACTGGCGCTACGAGCCCGCCCGTCTCGATGGCAAGCCGGTGGCGTGCTGGCTCGTCGCCAGCCTCGAGTTCTATCCCCCGGACCCGGAGCCCCCCTCCCGGGAACGTCCCGGCGGGGAGGAGGACCGGCCGCCCGAGCCCGAACCTCCTCCCCCGCCGAACGAAGGTGCCAGGGAGGCCCCGGCGGAGGCTCCGGCAGCGCCCCGACCGACCGGTGATGACGGGGCGGGCCCGTCCCCGGCGCCCGGACCCTCTCCGGGGCACCAGGCGGAAGCTCCGGATACGCCCTTACCCCCCGGCGCCGAGGGGGCGCACCCGTCCTCGGAGCTCGATTCTGCCCCCCCGCCGCCGGGCGGTCCCGATGTCCTCGTGCCGGAAGCGGAGGCCCCCGCCGCCTCGCCGCCGGCCGGTGAGGAGCCGGAGGTGATCGAGCTGGACCGGGGCGGGCCGGCGGGGCTCATCCTGGGAAGGCGCCCCCCCCCGGAGGAGGTCGCGACCGCCGAGCGTGGCGAGGGGGAGCCGATCAGCCTCCGCCTCCGGGGTCGGGGTGTCGAGGTCCGCCTCGGCGAGGACGGTACGGTCGAGGAGATCCGCTACGTGTTCGACGATCCGACCGGTACCTGGGAGCCCGCGCCCTGGCGCACGCGCTCCGGCCTCCGGGCCCGCACGTCCTGCCTCGGGATCCCCCCGGCGGAGGGGCGTCCCGCCGAGCGGCTGGCGGAGACCACCGTGGAGGGAAGGACCGTGGAGAGCCTGGTCTACCGGAGGGAAGGCGTGGAGGTGCGCTTCCGCTGCGCCTCGGGACGCCTCGTGGAGCTGATCCTCCGGACGGTCACGCCGTAGCGTTCACCCCCGTGGCGCTGCGGACGACCTCGACGACCTTGCGGATGTCGATCGGCTTGGGGATCACCGGCCGCCGGACGCGTTCCAGGAACTCGCTGGAGGATGCGCCCACGCTGTCGCCGGTGGTGAAGACCAGCCGGCGGAGCATCTCGGGCCGGCGCCGCGAGATCTCCCGGTAGAGGGTCGGGCCGTCCATCTCCGGCATGATCATGTCGGAGATGACGAGATCGTACGCGCACTCCTGGACCTTGCGCAGCGCCTCGACCCCGTTCGCCGCGGTGTCGACGCGGATCGGCAGCCGCTCCAGGATGTCGATGAACAGGTCGAGGATCGCCGGCTCATCGTCAACCACCAGGATCCGCGGCCCTTCCCTGTGGCGGGGGGCCGGCAGCTTCTCGGCCTGGCGGGGAACCTCCTCCGCGTCCGCATCCTCTTCCGCGTTCCCCACGACGGGCATCTCGACGGTGAAGGTGGCGCCGAGACCCGGCGAGCTGGACACCTGCAGGTTGCCCCCGTGATCCCGGATGATGCCGTACGCGATGCTCAGCCCCAGGCCGATCCCTTCCTCGGGACGACGGGTCGTGAAGAACGGATCGAAGACCTTGGACACCAGGTCCGGCTCGATCCCGGGCCCGTTGTCGATGACCTCCACCCGGATGGTCCCGTCCTCGGTGCGGCTCCGGACGACGATCCTCCGGCCGTCGGATCGCGCCATGAGGGCCAGATGGGCGTTCTGGAGGAGGTTCAGGAACACTTGTTCCATCTGGTGGAAGTCGACCATCGTGCGCGGCAGGTCGGGCTGGAGCTCGAGATCGACGGAGATGCCGTCGGCCTGCAGGCGGTACGACTTGAGGTCGACGACCTTCTCGATGATGCCGTTGATTCCCAAGAAGCGCTTCTCCGAGCCATGGCGAGCGCCGAAGGACAACAGGTTCTGCACCGTCCGGTGGCAGCGCGTCGCCGAGTCGTGGATCTGCTTCAGCATCCGGAGGTCCTGGGGCTGGGTCGATGCCCGGGACATCAAGAGCTGCGAATAACCGACCACCCCCGAGAGCGGGTTGTTCAACTCGTGTGCCACGTTGGCGATCACGTCCCCCATGGAGGACAGGCGATAGGCGAGCTGGATCTGATGCTCATGCCGTTTCTCCTCGGTCCGGTCCCGGCCCACGGCGACCACGCCGACCGGCTGCCTGGGGGAGCCCTGGAAGGAGGAGAACCGCAGGCTCATCTCGCGCGTGCTCTCGTCGCGTGCCTTGAGGGTGACCAGCTCCTCGCCGGAGCCGTTGCCGTGGAGGCAATGATTCCAGAAGGTCTGGTACTGGTCATGTCTCGCGAAGAGCGTTGATAGCGGCCGTCCCACTACCTCGCGCCGTTCGTACCCGAGGCTTTCCGTGCCTCCGTGGCTGAACTCGGTGATCTCCCCTTCGGCGTCCACCGTGACGATGAGGTCCGGCGAGCCGTCCAGGATGCGCTGGAGCTTCTCGCTGGTCTCGCGGTGCTTCTGGCTCTCTCTGAGGGTGTCGCGGAACAGGAGAGCGTTCTTGACCGCGTTCGCGGAGGCGCTGGCCACCACCTTGGCCAGGTAGACCTGCTCCGGCGAGAAATGCCGCTCGGCGGCGGCGCGCAGCATCATGCTCCCCACCAGCCTGTCGGCGTGGAACATGGGGATGACCATCAGCGAGCGAAAGCCCAGGTGGCGCAGCTGATCGCGGACCTCCGCCATCAGGTCGTCCTCGAGGATGTTGTCCAGCACGACCGGGCCCCGGGTCTCGATGGCCCGCCGCACCTCCGGGTAACGCTCCAGGTCGATGGGGAGCATGTCGACCATCGGGTTATCGCTCGATGCCAGCACGAACGCCCGGGGCATGCCTGTGGCCTGGTCGGCCTCGATCATCATCACCGAGCAGCGGGCGCAGCCGACCTGCCTCGCCATGCGGCTCGTCACCTCGTAGAGCACCTGATGAATGTCCAGGGACGAGGTCGTGGACTCCATGACGTCCAGGATCGCCCTCAGGTGGTCCCGCTCGACGCGGTCTTTCCGTGCCTGGCTCTGGGCGGATGCCGTGTGGCTCGTGAAATAGCTGTAGTAGATCGCCGCCGCGAAGAAGAACGGCAGCCGCATCAGGAATCCCGGCGAGGACAGGACCGCGACTCCTTCCGTCCAGGCGAACAGGGCATGGATGCCGGCGGCGAACGTGACCAGCGCGACGGTCCGCCCGGGCTGGACCGAGATCGCCGACAGCAGCACCACGAGGAAGAACGTGAAGAAGACCAGGGGATCGGGGCCAAAGGCGTAATACAGGAGCACGACCAGGAAGAGCGTGTCCGTCAGCACGAGGCCCAGGTCCAGGCGGCGGGATGCGAGGACCTCCTCCGGCAGCAGCAGCAGGCCGACCATGGAGACCAGGAGCGCTCCGAACAGCGCTCCGGCGTAGAGGAGAAGTGGGCCCGCCGGCGCGGTCAGGGCGATGGCCCCGGCGGCGACGGTCATCGAGCCGCGAACGAGGAACAGAGCCTGCTTCTTCGGGAGATCCGTCGGCATGGGGGGTGTTCCGTTCCTGGACAGGGAAAACGGATCGCGAACCGCCCCCGGCACTGAATATGGTGGAGCGACGGGCCGGGGTCAATCCGGTTGACCTCCGCCGGGACTCGGGCTAGCATGCCGTCGGGGACGGTGCTCCCGGAGGGGGTGTCCTTTGGTGGACAGCGATCGGATGCCGGGTCTCTCCAGAGGGGGGCCGCACGGCGGCGTGGAGCAGCGACTGCACCCCCGCGTGCCGCTGGGAACCGCCGCCCTCGTGAACCAGCCGAGCCTCTGGCCGGAGCCCTTCGAGGTGACCGCCGAGAACGTCAGCCTGGGCGGCGCCTATTTCACCTCACGCTATCTCTTCAGCAACTACGACTACTTCCACTGCAGGATGATGCTGCCGGGCTCCGGCACGGTGGCGGGCACGGAGGTGCGGCTCTCCGCGGTGGTGGTCCGGGTCGAGGATCAGCGCTGGAAAGAGGACGGGCGCTGTGGCGTGGGCGCCTTCTTCGTGGGCCTGGACGAGGCCGACGAGGGGGCCATTCGCAAATACACCCAGGACAACCTGGGGCGCGCCTGAGCCCGTATCCCCTTCGGGTCGATCAGAACGTCCAGCCGGCCATCAGCTTGAAGTCGGGATCGGCCGTGATCCCTATCTTCAGCTCGATCAGGAAGCGGTTGTTGCTCCGCAGCCGCGTCTCCACCCCCCCGACGGCGTTGAACGCGACGTCCAGGTCGGAGCCGGACTCCTTCCAGTCATTCTGCCAGCTGACCCCCAGATCCCCCCCGGCATAGAAGTCCCAGTTGCCGTCGTTCTGGAAGAACCAGTACGCGCCGAGGTAGGCGCCGATCAGCAGCGCGTCACCATGGCCGTGGCTATCGTCTCCGTAACCGATGTCCACGTTGGGCTGGAAGCGCAGCCGCTTCACGAGCTCCCCGAGGTCGAAATGGAAGCCGGCGACCACCTGATCCGGGTCGACCGAAACCCCCACCCGCGGGCCCCAGCCACGGTAGGAGAGGCCCTCCGCCATCGAGTCGGCCGGCACGAGCAACAGGAGCACGCAGGAGAGCAACAGGGCGCGCGCGATCGTACGGTTCATGGCTCCTCCTCGGGAGGGTTGCGCGGGAATCCCGGCGCGAGAGCGTTCCGCCGGATGCTCGGTTGGCTGGGGAGCAGGGATTCGAACCCCGATTCTACGGTCCAGAGCCGCATGTCCTACCATTGGACGACTCCCCAGCAGGACCGGGGACTATACAACATGGATCCGCCGGCTAGCAACCGAGAGTCAGGACGCGGTGGAGGGTGAGCCCTCCTGCGGCTCGGCCGGCGGATGTCCCTCGGGCACCGGCTGGCCGCCGTGCCCGCCGCGCGGCCGGGAGGACGTGACCTTCCACCCGTCCCCGGCCCGCTCGAGGACGTACTCGAACTCCATCCCGTCGGGGGCGGCGGCCGTGGAGTAGCGCGCCACGGCAGTGGCCGCGGTCCCCTCGACGCGCACGTCGACAACCTCCATCCGCATGACGTCGGGGTCGATCCGGCGCTCCTGGCGGAGGTAATCCTCGATAGCGGCGCGGATGGTCGCCTCGTCGTCCGTGGAGCCGGTGCGCTCCGCCGGAGTGCCGCAGGCGCCGAGGAGCAGCGCGAGCGGGACCAGCAATACGATGGCGAGACGGAGATTCCGGGTCGAGGCCGGCATCAGGCACGTTCCGGACGGCTCGACGACGGCGAGCCGGGGTTGGAGGATTGGCGGAGAGGGGGGGATTCGAACCCCCGAACCAGTTTCCCGGTTAACTGCTTAGCAGGCAGCCCTGTTCGGCCACTCCAGCACCTCTCCGCAGCATTGGATCTGCCCGGGGCCGGGATGATACACCAATTCGCCCGCCCGGATCCGTGCCGCGGTGCCGGGAGCGCGCTCAGCCGGCCTTGCGTAGCGTCGTGGCGACCGTCAGCTCGCCGAGATTGAAGCGGAAGGTCTCCTGCCCCTTCTCGGACTCGATGTCGACCGATGCCTCCGGGCTCACCTCCTCGAGGAGCTCGCCGCTGGCCTCGGCGCCCACGCGGATCCCCTTCCGCGTCTCGGTGTTCGTGAGCTGGATGTAGTAGCGATCCCCGGACTCGATCACGAGGAGATCGTAGGTCCCCTCCGGCAGGAGCCGGCCGTCCGCGGTGCGGAAGCCGCCGGGAAGCTCGAAGCCCTCGTGGCGGGCGAGGATCCGTTCCTGTGGCGGGGCGTCGGGAACTCCCGTCGCCTGGGCCATCACCAGGCCGGGAGCGAGCAGCAGCCCAAGGAGCACCGGTACGCACAGCAGAGCGCGAAGCCTCGAAACTGCCATGTTCTTCCCCCTTTCCGTGATCCTCCGCTAGATGGGGGAAGCGTACCCGGAAAAAATACGTGAGGTCAAGCGCTCTGGCGGGGAAGTCCTTGCTGTTCAGGCATATGGAGGAGGCAAGGTGGGCGCGGATCCGCCGCAACCCGGTCCGGGCCCATCAGTTGCCGTTGGTTGCTGTTCGCCCATACCCCGCCCGCGGGGTCCGAAAAAAAACGCCCGGACGGCTGGCGGAGGGAGTGGGATTCGAACCCACGAGGGGTCGCCCCCTAGCGGTTTTCAAGACCGCCGCCTTCAGCCGCTCGGCCATCCCTCCGACGTCATGTCGCCGTCGTCTTCTCCACCAGCGGCTTGAGCTCACCGCTCGCGTGCATCTCCCGCACGATGTCGCAGCCACCGATGAACTGCCCGTCGATGTAGATCTGCGGCATCGTCGGCCAGTCCGAGAAGGTCTTCAGCGCCATCCACTTCTCCTCGTCGGCGAGGATGTTCACGTCCTTGTAGGCCACGCCGTACGAGTTCAGGACCTGCACCACCGCGGCGGAGAATCCGCACTGCGGGAACTGCTTGGTGCCCTTCATGTAGAGGACGATCGGGTTCTCCTCGACCTCCTGCTTGATCTCGGCCATCACGTCTCGACTCATCCTGCCTCCCTCCGCCGGGGGGATCACCCCTCCTCCGGCGTCCGCGTTTGCAACGACAGGGCGTGGAGCTCCCCGCCCAGGACATCCTTCAACGGCGCGTAGACGAGACGATGGCGCTGCAGCCGGACCATCCCCTCGAATGCGGTGGAGATCACCTCGACCTCGTAGTGGTCGCCGCCGCCGG
>JASFRI010000146.1:0-9705 GCA_050115015.1 Acidobacteriota bacterium | reverse complement strand
ACCGTCGCAGTCGTTGTCCAGACCGTCGCACACCTCCGCCGACGGGGACGTCGTCGGCTCGCAGGTCACCGCCCCGGACTGGCAGGTTTGCGTCCCGGCGGCACAGACACCCGGCTGACCGGTGCTGCACGACCCACCGCCGCCGGGGTTCCCCTCGTCCACGCTGCCGTCGCAATCGTTGTCCAGGCCGTCGCACAGCTCAGGGGACGCGGCGGTGTTCGGCTGGCACACCAGGCTACCCGCGGCGCAGGTCTGCGTCCCGCTGGCACAGACGCCCGGCTGGCCGGTGCTGCAGGCCCCGCCACCGCCGGGATCGTCCTCGTCCACCGCCCCGTCGCAATCGTTGTCGAGGCCGTCGCAGGTCTCCGCCGCCGGGGTTACCTCGCCGGTGCACGGACCGAAGGCGGTGCCGGAACCGTTGCACGTGCTGATGGAAGCGCTGCATTCCCCGACCCCGTCGGTCCCGGTCGGGCCGCCGTACGGACAGTGGATGTAGCTGCCGGGTGGGCAGATCACCCCGCCCCCGGGTGGCGTGCCGCACATCCAGCCGCCGGCGGTCTGGACCAGGATCTCCCCCACGGCGCAGAACGAGGCCAGCTTCCCGGGCGTCACCGAGCCGTCGGCCAGGGCGGCGGCGTCCACCGAGCCCGCCACGAAGCTGTCCGAATCCACGCTTCCCGCCTCGACCATCGCGGCCACGTCCGCCCGGTCGGCGCGGAACGCGAACGGCGTGCTCACGATGCGGATGCGCGGGGCGAGCAGCTCGCCGTTGACGGTCAGCTCCAGGTAGCGCTCCGATCCGTCGAAGGCGTCGGGCAGGATGGGGATCTCCGCCTCGTAGCGGCCGTCGAAGACGTCCACCGCGAGCGGACCGACGGTGACCAGGGGAACGCCCCCCGCGAGGACGTCGTAGATCGCGAAGGTGATGCTGTGGACGCCGCTGGCGGGCACCGGGGTCCCGCCGGTCCGATCGCTCAGGTACCCCTGGATCTTCAGGGCCGGCGGCGTCGTCTGCGCCACCGCTCCGAACGCCATCACGCAGAGGAAGGAGAGGCTGAGGATCGTCCGGTACGGTCTCATGGTGCGGCCTCCAGGCTGCCCGAGGGAACCACGACGTAATAGAAAATGCTCGGGGCGGGGGGATCGGGGTCCGCGGCATCGCATCCGGCCGTGGTCGTCAGTAGGTGCAGCGGGTCGCGTGCCTCGGTCGCCAGCGAGCTGCGGAGCAGGTCGAACGACGCCGCGGAACCACTCCACTCCAGCAGGGCGTTGTCCGGATCCAGCGGGTCCTGACCGACCTGAAGGACCACCGGCACTTCAGTGTCCCCCAGCACGGACCAGAAGCCGGTGCTGTCGGTGAACCCCAAGTTGCAGTAGGAGCCGGACCCGGCCGGATGGATCTCCCCGGCGGTCAGCTCCAGGACGTACCCCGTGGAGGCGGCGCGGCCCGCCACGGCGGCGACCGTCGTCCGGTCGGCAACGTAGCCCGGAGACTCCTGCGCATGCCCCTCGGCCACGAGCGACAGCAGGACCAGCGCCGGTATCCCGAACCGCCTCGACCTTCGACCTCGAGGTTCCAATGCCTCCTCCCTCACACCCGGGTACATCCTCCGGAATATGCCGCGAACAGGGCGTTCCGTCAATCGGGTGGACCGAGCCTCGGCGGAAAGAGCTAGCACTATCGGTCACAAGGCCGGTCCCGCGGTGCGGCCCCCCCCGAACCCCGGGCAACGGCCTCCTCCCCGGGCCACCCCTGGACAGCGCTACCCCCGCGTGGTAGCGTTCATATGTCTGTTTCAAACGGTTGTTTGTAACGGGGAGGTCCGGGTGCCGCGACGCGTCGACCGCTCCACCGGGGCGAAGCCGCCGGGGACCCGGGAGCGCCTGCTCGACGCGGCGGAGCGGCTGTTCGCCGCCCGCGGCTACCGGCAGACCTCGATCCGCGACATCACGGCCGAGGCCGGCTGCAATCTGGCGGCGGTGAACTACCACTTCGGCGGCAAGCTGAAGCTCTACCGCGAGATGTTCCACCGCCGCCTCCGGGAGCTCCGCGACCGGCGAGTGGAGTCGATCCGGCGGGCCATGGCCCACGCCGAGGAGAGAGGCGGCCTGGAAGCGGTACTGCGGGAGTTCGCCACCGCTTTCCTGGAGCCGCACCTGGATCGCAGCCGGGGACAGCACCTGCTGGTGATGTTCACCCGGGAGATGCTGGACCCGCACCTCCCGCCGTCGATGTTCTTCAAGGAGATGCTGAACCCGCTGCAAAGGACCCTGATGGAGGCGATGGTTGCCTCGGGGGTGGTGCTCGCCCCTCGCGATGCCCGCCGGTGCGTGCAGTCGGTCATCGCGCAGCTCTCCCACGTCCTGCACCTCCGCCTCCTGTCCGGGGCCGCCGGCCAGCGACTCCGCAAGGACTTCGCGCTGCGGGAAAGCGTCGAGCACATCGCCCGTTTCTCCGCCGGAGGCATCCGTGAACAGGCCCGCTGATCCCACAATCCTCCCCGGCAGGCCGCGCCCTCGCTCCGTCGCGGCGGCCCTGGTGGTCGTCGCCCTGCTCGGCCTGGGAGCGTGCGCCCACGAGATGTCCGCGGGCCGCATCGACCCGGGCGCCCCGCCGGAGCCGGCGCGGCCCTGGACGCCCCCCGCCGACCTGCCGCCGCCGTCCCGAACGGAGGCGCCGCCCCCACCGGTCCCGCCGGACCTGATCGAGACGATGGACCGCTGGACCCTGCCCGACCTCGTGGACCTGGCGCTGCGGAACAGCCCGGCGACCCGGGAGTCGTGGGCGCGCGCCCGGGCCGCGGCTGCCGAGCTCGGCGGGGAGAAGGGCAGCCGGTATCCCACCATCGACGGGCAGGTCAACGCCGTGCGCGCCCGGGGGGCCGCGGTGGGCGGCCAGTTCATCTACGAGGCGACCTCCACCGACCCGTTCATCCAGCTGGAGTGGCTGCTGCTCGATTTCGGCGGGCGGAAGGCCGCCATCGACGCGGCGCGGCAGGCCCTGATCGCCGCCGACTACGCCCACAACGCGGCCATCCAGGACGTCGTGCTCCAGGTGGAGGAGGCGACGCATCAGTACCTCTATGCCCGGGCGCTGGAGGAGTCGGAGCGGGCGGCCGTCCGCGAGGCGGAGGCCGGCCTCGACGCCGCCGAGCAGCGCCGCGAGGCCGGCGTGGCCACCATCGCCGACGTCCTGCAGGCGCGGACGCGACTATCCCAGGCGCAGCTGGCGCTGCAGACGGTCCAGGGGCAGACGCGCACGGTGCGCGGTGCCCTGGCCACCGCGGTGGGGCTTCCCGCCAACACCGAGTTCGACGTGCCGCCGCCGTCCGGGGACCTCCCGCTCGACGAGGCGGCGGTGGCCGTGGAGCGGGCGATCGACGAGGCCCAGGAGCGCCGGCCGGAGCTGGCCCGGGCCCGCGCGGAGGTGGAGCGCGCGGAGGCGGACCTCCGGGAGCAGAAGGCGGCGTTCCGCCCGCGGCTCACCGCCTCCACGAACGCGGGACGGATCTACTACGGCCCGTTCGCCTCGAACGCGGACACGTACACGGCGTCGCTCCTGCTGACCATCCCGATCTACAGCGGCGGGACGCGCCGCTACAACGTCTTCCGGGCGGAGGCGGAGCGCGATGCCGCCGTGGCGCAGCTGGGCGCGCTCTCGCAGCAGATCACCCTCGAGGTGTGGACCGCCTACTACGACCATCAGACCGCCATCCAGCAGGTACGGTCCTCCGCCGACCTCGTGGACAGCGCCAGGCAATCCCACGAGGTGGCGGCGGCGCGCTACCGGTCCGGCGTCGGGACCATCCTCGACCTGCTCACCGCACAGCAGGCGCTGGAGAGTGCCCGGGCCCAGGAGGCGTCCGCCCGCGCCGCCTGGTCGATCTCCCTGGCCCGGTTCGCCCATGCCACCGGTGGGCTGTGGCGATCCGCCCCGGCCCCGGACCGGCGCCTCGCAACGGATGCGACGCTGGAGGACCAGCCATGAGACCTCTCCGTGCCGCCCCCCTGTGCGTTCCCTGGCTCCTCCTCGTCGCCTGCTCCGCCCCTCCCGCGGACACCGGCGGTCCCGAGGCCGTCCCGGTCACCGTCGCCACCGCGGTCCGGCGGGAGATTCCCGTCGAGATCGCGGAGATCGGCACGGTGCAGGCCTACGCCACGGTGGCCATCCGGTCCCAGGTCGGCGGCGTGCTGCAGGAGGTCTCCTTCGACGAGGGGGACGACGTGCGGGAGGGGGACGTGCTCTTCCGGCTCGACGCCCGGCCCTACGTGGCGGCGCTGCAGTCGGCCCGGGCGGCGCTGGCCCGGGACGAGGCGCAGCTGAAGACGGCCCGGCAGGACGTGGAGCGCTACCGGGGTCTCGTGGACAAGGAGTACGTCACGCGGGAGGAGTACGATCGCCTGGTCACGACCGAGGCGACCCTGGAGGCCACCGTCGAGGCGGATCGGGCCGCCGTGGACAGCGCCTCCGTCGACCTCGAGTACTGCACCCTCCGGGCGCCCATCTCGGGCCGCACCGGACAGCTGATGGTCAACGCCGGCAACGTCGTCAAGGCCAATGGAGACACACCGCTGGTGGTGATCAACCAGATCGACCCGATCTACGTCGCGTTCTCGGTCCCGGAGCGGGACCTGCCGGAGATCCAGCGACGGTTCGCGACGGAGACCCTGGTGGTGCGGGCCGATGCGGAGGGCGTCGAGGACGAGCCGGTGGAGGGAAGGTTGACCTTCCTGGACAACGCCGTGGACCGCAGCACCGGGACCGTCCGGCTGAAGGCGACCTTCGACAACCGCCGCCGGCTGCTCTGGCCGGGACGGTTCGTCCCCGTCCGGCTGCACCTGACGACGCGGCCGGACGCGCTGCTGGTGCCCTCCCAGGCGATCCAGGCCGGCCAGTCCGGGGCCTACGTGTTCGTCGTCAAGGAGGACGGGACCGTCGAGTCACGGGACGTCCGGACCGGGACCTCGGTGGAGGGTAACACCGTGATCACGGAGGGGATCCAGGCGGGCGAGACCGTGGTCACCGACGGGCAGCTCCGCCTGGTCCCCGGGGCGACGGTGGCGATCCGGAGCGGGCTCGACGAGGCGGCGGGCGCCGGGGAATCGCGGTGAACATCGCCAACCTGTTCATCCGGCGGCCGGTCATGACGACCCTCGTCATGCTGGCGATCCTGCTGTTCGGGATCATGGCCTACCGGCTGCTGCCGGTCAGCGACCTGCCGAACGTGGACTTCCCCACCATCCAGGTGTCGGCGGCCCTTCCCGGCGCAAGCCCGGAGACCATGGCCTCCTCGGTGGCGACGCCGCTGGAGCGCCAGTTCAGCACCATCGCCGGCCTGGACTCGATGAGCTCGACGAGCGCCCTGGGCTCCACGCAGATCGTCCTGCAGTTCAGCCTCAGCCGCGATCTCGATGCCGCCGCGCAGGACGTGCAGGCCGCGATCGCCAAGACCGCACCGCAGCTCCCGCCGGACATGCCGAGCCCGCCTTCCTACCAGAAGGTGAACCCCGCCGACCAGCCGATCCTCTACATCGCCCTCACGTCCCCGACCCTCCCCCTCTGGACCCTCGACGAGTACGGGCAGACACAGATGGCGCAGCGGATCTCCACGATCAGCGGCGTGGCCCAGGTGTTCGTCTACGGCTCCCAGAAGTACGCCGTCCGGGTGCAGCTCGATCCCCGGGCCCTGGCCTCCCGCGGCATCGGGATCGACGAGGTCGCCGGCGCGATCCAGACCGGCAACGTCAACCTCCCCACGGGGATCCTGTTCGGGGAGCACAAGGCGTTCACCGTGGAGGCGGACGGGCAGCTCACCGAGGCCGAGGCGTACCTGCCGCTGATCGTCGCGTACCGGGACGGAGCCCCGGTCCGGCTGCGGGATCTGGGCCGGGTCATCGACAGCGTGGAGAACGACAAGACCGCCGCCTGGTACGTCGACCGGGAGAACGAGCAGCGGTCGGTGGTCCTCGCGGTCCAGCGCCAGCCCGGCACCAACACCGTCGAGGTGGCGGGGGCGGTCCGGGCGCTGCTGCCCGACTTCCGCCAGACGCTGCCGGCCTCGGTCTCGCTGCACGTGCTCTACGACCGATCCGAGTCGATCCGGGAGTCGGTGACCGACGTCAAGTTCACGCTCCTGGTCACCCTGATGCTGGTCGTGCTGGTGATCTTCCTGTTCCTGCGGAACCTGTCGGCCACGGTCATCCCCAGCCTCTCCCTGCCGATGTCGCTGGTGGGCACCTTCGCGGTCATGTACTGGCTGGGGTACAGCCTCGACAACCTGTCTTTGATGGCGCTGACGCTGTCGGTGGGTTTCGTCGTGGATGACGCCATCGTGATGCTGGAGAACATTGTCCGGCACATGGAGAAGGGGAAGCCCCCCTTCCGGGCCGCCGTGGACGGCGCACGAGAGATCGGCTTCACCATCGTGTCGATGACCCTGTCCCTGGCGGCGGTGTTCATCCCGGTGCTGTTCATGGGCGGCCTGATCGGGCGTCTGTTCCACGAGTTCGCGGTGACCATCGGCTCGGCCATCCTGGTCTCCGGGTTCGTGTCCCTGACGTTGACGCCGATGCTGGCCAGCCGCTTCCTCCGGCCGCCGGCGGAGGCGCGCCATGGGCGGATCTACCGCGCCACGGAGAGGGGCTTCGACGCCTCCCTGGGGATCTACGAGCGCAGCCTGCGGTGGTCGCTCCGGCACCGATGGGCGACGGTGGTGGGTTCGCTGGCGATCCTGGCGGCGACGTGGCACATGGCCGTGATCATCCCCAAGGGGTTCCTCCCCAGCGAGGACACCGACCGGATCTTCGCGTTCACCGAGGCCGCCGAGGGGATCTCCTTCGAATCGATGGTGGAGCACCAGCGCGCCCTCCACCGCATCGTGCAGCGGGATCCGGACGTGCAGGCGTTCTTCTCGACGACGGGAGCCCGTGGCGGCGTCACCAGCAGCAACACGGGCATCCTGTTCATGCGTTTGAAGCCGCGCGCCGAGCGCGACCGGTCCGTCGATGAGATCATCCAGGACCTCCGTGCCCGCCTCGGTACCGTGCCGGGCATCCGGACGTTCCCGCAGAACCCCCCACCGATCCGCATCGGCGGCCAGCTCACCCGGTCCCTATACCAGTGCACTCTCCAGGGCGCGAGCACCGATGAGCTGTACCGGGTCGCGCCGCTGCTCGAGGCGAAGATGCGGGATCTCCCCGGCTTCCGCGACGTGGCAACGGATCTGCAGCTCCGCAACCCCCACGTGGAGGTGGGGATCCTCCGGGATCAGGCGGCAACGCTCGGGGTGACGGCGGCGCAGATCGAGAGCGCCCTGTTCGACGCATACGGGGCCCGGGAGGTCTCCACCATCTACGCGCCGAACAACGAGTACCAGGTGATCCTGCAGGTCCTTCCGGAGTACCAGCAGGATCCGGAGGCGCTGTCGCTGCTGCGGATACACTCCTCGTCCGGCGAGCTGGTGCCCCTGGGCGCGGTGGCGGACCTGCGCCAGACCCTCGGCCCGCTCACGGTCAACCATCTGGGGCAGCTGCCCGCGGTCACGCTGTCGTTCAACCTGGCCCCGGGCATGTCCCTCGGGGAAGCCACCCGGGCCGTGGAGGAGGCCGCCGTGGGGATCGTGCCGGCCACCGTCGCCATCCGCTTCCAGGGGACGGCCCAGGCCTTCCAGTCCTCCCTGCAGGGGCTGGGCCTGCTGCTGGTGATGGCGATCCTCGTCATCTACCTCGTCCTGGGGATCCTCTACGAGAGCTTCATCCATCCCCTCACGATCCTCTCCGCGCTCCCCTTCGCCGGCTTCGGCGCGCTGGCGACGCTGCTGCTGTTCCGGACCGAGCTGTCGATCTACGCGTTCGTCGGCATCATCATGCTCGTCGGCCTGGTCAAGAAGAACGGCATCATGATGATCGACTTCGCCATCGAGGCCCGGCGCGAGGAGGGGAAGGAACCCGACGAGGCGATCCTGGAGGCCTGCATCGTCCGCTTCCGTCCCATCATGATGACCACCATGGCGGCGCTCATGGGGACCCTGCCCATCGCCCTCGGCCTGGGAGCGGGGGCGGAATCGCGGCGTCCCCTGGGGCTCGCCGTCGTCGGCGGGCTTCTCTTCTCGCAGATGCTCACCCTCTACGTGACCCCGGTGATCTACATCTACCTCGATCACTTCCAGGGTTGGCTGCGACGGGCCTTCCCGACCCTGCGCGCCCACGGGGAGGCCGAGCTGGCCCCGGCGCCCCCCGCGGCGCCGGAACACTGACCCACCGCAGGACCTCCTCCGGGAAAGCCGTGGTTCGGTAGCCAGAGGTTCCTCTGCTAGAATGCCGCCTCGATGCCACTCGCCGACGGCCGTCGCCTCGGGCCCTACGAGATCGTGGCCCCCTCGGTTCGGGAGGGATGGGCGAGTCTATCGCTCGAAGGACACCCGGCTGGAGCGCGACGTGGCGATCAAGGCCCTCGTCGAGGCGATCGCGCGCGACGGAGACGCCCGGCGGATCTCGCGGTTGCCGTTTCCTTCCTTGACGGGGGCTCGCATCGTCGGGTGGGTTTCGGGCGGCCCTTCGGGATGCGGGAAGGGTCCACCTGCCCGTCACCCAGTGAGAGACAGCTCGCAACGCCTTCGATCGGTGTCCGGCCTCACCGGCCGGCGTCGTTGACCTCTGTCCGCGCCGCGAGGCGGCACCGAGGAACGTGGGGTTCGGTGCGTGGGATGTCCGGCGGATCGGCCCCGTCGAGGCTCCCGAAGGGGGGAGCGATGGGGGAAAGTTCGAGAGCGCAGCCGAGCAGTAGACGCATGGTGTGGGCGCTGGCGACCGTCGGCGCCCTGGTCCTGGCGATCTCGGCGGCACCGGCGCAGCGGCCGGGGATCGCGGAGACGTTCTCCGAGCCGGTCGTGTCCGGCATTGACGTGGAAGGCTACGTTGCGGCTCACGAGAAGCTGCGCGCGGAGCTCCTTGCGGAGATGCCGGACGGCACCCTCGACCGCATCCTGGACGTGAAGGTCACGGCGGACGACCTGCAGGGCCTGGAGCGGGCCGACGCCGAGGACCCCGGCCGCACCGTCGTCGGGATGGCCCGGAAGGTCGGACCGCTGCCGAAGCTGGCCCAGAACCCGCCCAGCAGCAGCGTCCTGTCGGGCTGGACCACCGGGAACATCGCGAACGCCAACGGCACGGCCCTCTTCCGGATCAGCCACCCCGCCACGGCGCCGCAGGCCTACTCCACCCAGACAGTGGACACCTCCGCGCCGACCTGCGGCGGCTGGCCCCGGGTTGAGAGGATCTACAGCCGGGACACGTACGGTGCCACGGAGGGGGCAGCAGCGGCCCCCCCGTCTTCAACAGCGCCGGCCAAGTGGTCGGACAGCTCAGCGGGGCGTGCGGCTACAACCCGAGCAACGCGTGCGACAGCGTCTCGAACGCGACCGTCGACGGCGCCTTCGCCAGCTGCTACAGCCAGATCGCAGGCTACCTCGACCCGGCCCAGTGCGTCCCGGACCCCGAGGTCCGCGACGACGGGACCGACAACGACTGCGACGACTCCGATTGCGGCGATGATCCGGCCTGTTCCGGAGGCCAGTGCCTGGATCGGGGGGCGTCCTGCAGCTCCGACGCCGAGTGCTGCTCGAGCAAGTGCCGGGGACGTCGGCGCCGCCAGAGCTGCCGGTAGCCCCGGAGCCACGGTCGGGCGCGTCCACGCCGGGCCCCGGG
>JASFRI010000145.1:0-9743 GCA_050115015.1 Acidobacteriota bacterium | reverse complement strand
AAGCGGCTGGCCCCGAGCGTGGCCTCATCCCTCGATCCGGAACTGCCCGGCCTCCCGTCATCCGCCGCAGGTCACCGGTCGCTGGGCACGGGATCCTGCATCGTACCGTCGCGCCGGCTGTTGCGGGGATGATGCTGGGAAGAGGCTATCCGCGAAGGGCGTAGGCGTCAATAGTTTGCATTTGAATTCAATTCCATATAGATCTATTCGCAGGATCGAATGCCGATCCCTGACAGCCGGCCCGTCGAGGCCGGGGGAGACGGCGGTGTCGGACCATGGGATGGGTTGACCGGCCTGGGCTTGCAGGGATTCCGGGGCCGTTTTCGCCCAGGGGCTCTTCTTGCCGCGAGCCGTCCGGCTCGACCGGGTGCATCCACCGGCGTGCGCCGGGAGGCTTCGATCGCACTAGCGGCCGGCGGGACCGTTCGCCGAGGCCCGCAGCACCCGGATTCCCTCGCGCGCCTCCGCCAGGAAGCGACGCACCCGGGCGGCGTCCTTGCGGCCGTCGGGTCCCTCGACGCCGGTATGGGCGTCGACCCCCGCCGGCCCGACGGTGAGGATCGCCTCCCGCACGTTCTCCGGGGTCAGCCCCCCGGCGAGGATGATCGGCCGCGGCGACGCAAGGACCAGCTCGCGGCTGACGGACCAGTCATGGGTCTTTCCCGTGGCGCCGCTGGCCCCGGTGGACGGGTCGAAGGTGTCCGTGATGAAGGCGTCGACGAGCGCCGCCAGATCGCGTGCGGCGAGTCGCAGCGTCTCACGATTGTCCTTCGCCACCACCAGGCTCTTGATGATCCGGACCCCGGGACGCAGGCGTCGGAGCCGCACCAGCTCCCCCGGTTCGATCTCCCCGTGCAACTGCACGATCGACGCCCCCAGCAACTCCAGAAGCGCCGCGATCTCCCGTGCGTCGTCCTCGTAGGTGATGGCGACACCGTACGCGGGCGGCTGGATGGCACGGACGACCGCCGCTGCCTCGGCCTCCGGAAGGTCCTCCCGGTGGACGGGGAGCCGCAGCGGGAACCCGAGGTACCGGACGCCGCACGCCACGAGGAGCCGCGCCTCCTCGAGATCGGCGATGCCGGCGATCTGGACGAACTCCCGGAACGGCTCCGGGGGACGGGTCACGGGCGGTCCGGCTCCCCGACCACCGCGTCCACCTCGATCTCCACGAGGAACTCCGGCCCCACCAGTCGGGAGACCTCGACGCAGGTGGCCGCCGGGTCGATCCCCTCGAAGACCTCGCGGTGCGCGCGGCCGAACTCCTCGAACCGGGACATGTCGGTGAGGTAGGTCCGCGTCCGGACCACGTCGGACAGGGTCGCCCCGAGCTCGCCGAGCGCCCGCTCGATCTTCTCGAGCGCGGCGCGGGCCTGGCCGTGGACGTCCCCCGGCGCGATCACCGCCCCCTCCGCATCCGCGGCCACGGTTCCCGACACGACGATCATCCCCCCGACGCGCTTCGCCCGGCAGTAGGCCACCGATCGCTCCCAGGGGCTGCCGCTGTGGACGCTCCTTCGCGTCATTTGTCTCCCTCGCTCGAGGGACTCACGGCGCCGGCACCTCCTCCGGCCAGGTGGGTACCACCTCGTCCACGACCCGGAACCGCAAGGCCTCCTCCGCCGTGAGGTAATAGGACCGGTCCTCCGTCATCGGGAACCAGCTCTCGGGCAGCTCGGTGACCTGCCGCCAGACGCTCTCGTAGCGGGCCCGGTCGATCCGTTCGAACGAGTACTCCTCCGTCGAGTCCGTCAGGTTCGCGTGCACCATGAGGATGGCGTCCTCCGTGGCGAGGCGGCGCCCGGTCCCCGCAGCGAGGATCAGCGCCCCTGACGAGTAGCACCCGCCGATGGCCCAGGTGTTCACCGGTGCCTCGATCAGCCGCATGGCGTCGATGATCGTGAACGCGTTGTCCGCCCATCCTCCCTGGGTCGAGATGTAGAGATCGATGGGACGGGTGGGGTCGAGGGCGTCCAGGTACAGGAGGCGCGCGACGACGTCGTTCGAGGTCCAGGCGTTCACGTCGGTCCCGAGGAGGATCTTGCGGGTGGACAGGAGCGGATCGTCGGGGTCGAGCCCGGGGTGCTCGTACCCCGCGTCGATGAACTGGTCCACGAACGTCGAGTGCAGGTCGGTCAGGCCCGCGCTCAGATCCCGCAATTCGCTGACCTCCCAGGCGAGGGCTCCGGCCAGGATCAGCGTCGCCGCCACGGCGCTCAGCCCGACGAGGAACGCGCCGGCGATGACGACGTTCCGCAGCGTCCCGTTCATGGGCTTTCCCCCGGAATGCTCCTACTTCCGTCGCAGGAAGGCGCCGGCGATCGCGCCGACGATGAAGCTGGTGAACAGTGTCCCCACTGCTCCCTGCATGGCCGAGGTGACCGCCGTCACCCCGTCCAGCGCGACGACGAGCTCCGCCTTCTGCTCGTCGGGGATCGGCCAGGATTGATACGCGGCGGTGAACCCCGCGATCTGGTCGGGGATGGCCTCCGCGAAGACGAAGCTCAGCATCATCCACGAGGTCAGGAAGATCCCGATCGCTCCGACGATCCCGACCACCAGGCCGGCGAGGAGCTGCCTTCCGTAGCCGTTCTCGCCGGCCGTTTCCTTCAGGGCCAGGATGACGGCCACGATGTTCACCAGGATCGCGACCCCGACGAAGCCCATCGCCCCGGTCGGCGTCGTGTGCCAGGCCGCCCCGATCCAGATCGCGTTCAGGGCCGTGACCGCGACCACCAGGATGATCCCCCATTTCAGCGCTGCACCCATGTTCACCTCCCTTGCGCCGGTCCGCCGCCGGCGTCCCGCGCGAACGGGCCTGCCGTCCGGCGAGGCCCCGCCATCGTACCCGACCCGTTCCCGGGCCGCACCCGTTTTCTGGCCCGGGACTTGCGATGATCTCCCTGGATGCCCTCGCGTCAGGCCCCGATCCGCGCCATCGGGCCCCTTCTGGGGCTCCTTGTCGCCGCCATGCCCGCGCCGGCCGCCCCGGCGTGGGTCTTCACCCAGTCCCCGGCAGGGGGGGCCGGATCCGCCGGTCCCGCCGGCCTTCCCGGAGAGGGCTCCCGCCTGGTCCTGAGGGGGCCGGACGGCGCCGTGCGGGTCCTCTCGGAGGGCTTCCACTCCGCCGCGGACCCCGATATCTCCTTCAACGGCCGGCGGATTCTCTTCAGCGGGCAGCGGCTCGCCGGCGACCCCTGGAACGTCCACGAGCTCGACCTGGACACCGGTGCATTGCGGCAAATCACGCATGAACCGGAAGATTGCCGCACCCCCATCTACCAGTCGGCCCTCTACACCATCGACTCCCCGGAGCCCTGGTACCAGGTGACCTTCGTCCGGTTCGGAGGGCCCGACGAGGCCGGCGGGGGGCCCGGGGCCGCCCTCTACTCCTGCCGTCCCGACGGCAGCGAGCTGCGGCGGATCACCTTCAACCCCTCCCGCGACCTGGACCCCCTCCTGCTCCCCGACGGCCGCATCCTGTTCGCCGCCCGGCAGCGCGCCGACCTCCGCCGGGGTCCCGCCGGCCGGATCGCCCTGTTCGGGATCAACCTGGACGGGACCGATCTGGCCGCCTTCGCGGCGGACGAGGGGGCCCGCTTCAAGCGAATGCCGGCGGTGACGCCGGACCGTCTCGTCGTGTTCGTGGAGTCGGGCGAGCTCTCCCCGAACGGCGCGGGACAGCTCGCGGCGGTGACCCTGCGGCGGAGCCTGCACTCCCATCGCCGGATCACCGACGACCGGTCGCACCGGTACCGGTTCCCCGCCGCGCTTCCCGACGGGACGCTGCTGGCGTCGCGGTGCCCGACCGAGGGGGGCTCCTGCGACATCGTCCGCGTCGACCCCGGCGACGGTGCGGTGAGGCCGGCGTTCGACGACCCGGCATTCGACGATCTCCAGGCCCGGCCGGTGGTGGCTCGTCCGGAGCCCGACGGCCGCTCCAGCGTCGTCAACGAGAAGGACCCCGCCGGCCGGCTCTACGGCCTGGATGTCCGCATCTCCGACCTCGGGGACGTCTGGGCGCGGGCGGAGCTCGAGAGGCTCCGGGTCCTCGAGGGGGTGCCCGGTGCCGGCGAGGGCGCCCTTGTCCCCCGGCGCATCCTGGGGGAGGTCGACCTGGAGCCCGACGGGTCGTTCAACGTGCAGATCCCGGCGAACGTCCCGGTGCAGCTCCAGATCGTCGACGACGAGGGGATGGCGCTCCGGAGCTGCTCGTGGATCTGGGCCCGGGACCACGAGCCCCGGGGGTGCATCGGCTGCCACGAGGACGGCGAGCGCACCCCGCCGAATCACCTCGTGGACGCGGTGACCCGCGAGTCCACGCGGCTCACCCTCCCGTCGGAGCGACGCCGGACCGTGGACTTCCGGCGGGACGTGATGCCGGTGATCGGCGCCCGCTGCGCCGTTGCCGGCTGCCACGCCGGCAGCGCCGCGCCCCCGGCCCTCGACGCCGGCGCGCGGGAGGTCTACGACGCCCTGACGGCGCCGTCCGCCGGAGCGCCGGCGGTGCACCCGGTGAGCTCCCGGACGAGCCCGCTCACCGCGCACCTCTTCGGCCGCTGGATGGGCCGGCCCTGGGACGGGCCGCCGCCGGAGCGCGCCCCGGGGCCGGCGGTGGACCTCTCGCCGGCGGAGCGCCGCCTGCTGCTGGAGTGGATCGACCTGGGGGCGTCCTGGAGCGCGCCGGCGCTTCCTGAGGAGGAAGCCCCATGAGGAATGCCCGCACCTGCCTGATCCTCGCCGCCGCGCTCCTCGGGACCGGCGCGGTCCTCGGGGCCGCATCACCGGAGCCTCCTCCCCTGCCGACCTTCGCCGACGTCACGGAGGCATCGGGGGTGCGGTTCCGGCACAGCTTCGGCGACCTGGAGATGAGCAACATCGTCGAGGCCACCGGGGCGGGCGCCGTGCTGTTCGACTTCGACGGCGACGGCTGGATCGACATCTACTTCGTGAACGGCGCCTGGGAGGAGACGGTCAGCGACAACCGCGGCCGGAGCCTGCGGGGACAGCTCCACAACCAGCTCTACCGCAACCTCGGTGACGGGACCTTCGAGGACGTCACCGACCGGGCCGGTGTGGGGGATGCATCACCCGGGTTCGGCGGCTCCACCGCGGACTACGACGGCGACGGGGACGTGGACCTGCTGGTGCTGAACTACGGGCCCGATGTCCTCTACCGCAACGAGGGGGACGGCACGTTCACCGACGTCTCGGAGGCCTCGGGGCTGGCGGACCCGGGGTGGAGCCTCTCCGCGCCGTGGTTCGACGCGGACGGTGACGGCGACCTCGACGTCTACGTTGTCAACTACCTGCAGTACGACGCCGGGGCCCTGCAGGCCTACTACGCCGCCGACGGCCATCCGGGACCCCTGAGCTACCGCGGGCAGCAGGACGCGCTCTACCGGAACAACGGCGACGGGACCTTCACGAACGTCACCGAGGAGGCGGGCCTCGCCAACCCGGAGGGGCGGGGGATGAGCGCCACCGCCGCCGACCTGAACGGCGACGGCCTGCTGGACATCTACGTCGCCAACGACGCGATGGCGAACACCTGCTTCGAGGCGGTGGGGGACGGCACGTTCCGGGAGCGGGCCATGGAGCGCGGCCTGGCCTTCGGCGAGCACGGCCAGGGGGTGTCGTCCATGGGGCCCTACCCCGGCGACGTGAACCGGGACGGCCGGGTCGATCTGTTCATCCCGGACATGGGCTACGGCAGCCTCCTGGTGAACGACGGCGACCTGTTCGTCGACGAGGTCACCCGGTGGAAGGTCGCCCTGGCCCTCGGGCAGTACACCGGCTGGGGCGGCGTGCTGTTCGATTACGACAACGATGGCTACCTGGACCTGTTCGTGTGCAACGGGAATGCCCACCACGAGTACCCCGAGGAGGACGTCCTGCTGCGCAACGACGGCGGGCGATCCTACGTGGACGTCTCCGCATCGTCCGGCGGCTGGTTCCAGACGAAGCAGGTCGGCCGTGGTGCGGCCGCCGGGGACCTCGACAACGACGGCGATCTCGATCTCGTGGTGGTCAACCTCAACAGCGACGCCCGGATCCTGCGCAACGACTCGTCGGGAAACCGGTCGATCCTGCTGGACCTGGGCCCTCGAGGCGTCGGCGCCCACGTGCGCCTGCGCGCGAACGGCCTGCTCCAGGTCGAGGACGCGGTCCCGGTCCGCGGCTACCTGTCCCAGATGGACCCCCGACTCCACTTCGGTGTCGGCGACGGGACGCGGGTCGGGGGCCTGGAGATCCGCTGGCCCGGCGGCGGGGCCGCGGACATCCGCGGGCTCGAGGCGGGCCGGCGGTACGAGGTGACGGCGCCATGAAACCGCTTCTCCACCTGGGACTCGCCCTGATGGCCGTTCTCCCGATCGGTGCCGCGCCGTACGGCGGCCCGAAGGAGCCGGTCTACGTCGGCGCGCGGGCCTGCGCGCGCTGCCACCGGGGCCCGGAGGCCGGGCACGCCTTCAGCCGCTGGCTGCTGTCCAACCACGCCGGTGCCTGGGCGGTCCTCTCGGAGCCCACGTCGCCCACCATCGCGGAGCTGAGCGGCATCCCGGAGGATCCCCAGGCCTCGCCGGTCTGTCTCGGGTGCCACGCCACCGGCGCCGAGGTGGAGGACTGGGAGAAGGACCCGGGCTTCCGGGTCGAGGACGGCGTCCAGTGCGAGAAGTGCCACGGTCCGGGAAGCGAGTACATGGACGCGGCGGTGATGGCGGATCCCGAGGCGGCGCGCCGTGCCGGGCTCCGGATGCCGGACGCCACGTGGTGCGAGGTCTGCCACGGCGTGAAGGGCTCCCACACCGCGGTCCACGATCGCCCGAAGCTGGACGTGCAGGAGGGGCTGCGACGGATCGCCCATCCGCTGCCGGAAGGGGGTGGCGCCGCACCGCAGGCCCCGGTGGACCGGGTCGTGGAGGGAGACGGTCCGGCCCTCGTGGGGGCGGCGGCCTGCATCGACTGCCACTCCGGCGCCGCCGCCGGTTACACCTACTCCCGCTGGCGGATCAGCCCCCACGCCCATGCCTGGGCGAGTCTGGCCACCCCCGAGGCGGTGGTCCTCGCGCGCCGGCAGGGGATCGACGGCGACCCGCAGCGCAGCCCAGCATGCCTGAAGTGCCACTCCACGGCGGGCGGCCGCGAGGATGTGCCCCGGCGGGCGTCCTTCGGCGTCGACGAGGGGGTGGGCTGCGAGGCCTGCCACGGCGCCGGGGGCGATTACCTCGACGAGGCGATCATGACCGATCCGCCGGCGGCCCGGGCCGCGGGCCTGCGGGAGGCGTCGCTGGACGGCTGCGCGGCCTGTCACGCCGACGCCCACGGGAAGCCCTTCGACGCGGCCGCGGGCTGGAAGCGGATCATCCACCCGGTCCCGTCGGAGGAGCGCACCCGGGGCCCCGAGTACAAGACCCCGCTCAACCTGGCGCTCTCCCCGGACGGCCGCGAGCTCTGGGTAGCCTGCGAGGCCTCGGGCACGGTGATCGTGATCGACGTCGCGCGGCGGGAGAAGGTGGACGAGATCGCCACCGGGGCGCAGCCCACGGACCTGACCTTCCGGCCCGACGGCTCCCGGGTCTACGTCACGAACCGGATGGACGACTCGCTCTCCGTGATCGACCCGGCGACCCGGGAGGTGCTGCGGACGGTTCCCGTGGGGGACGATCCCCACGGCGTCCTGACGGATCCCTCCGGAGAACGTCTCTACGTCCTGAACACCATGGAGGACAGCATCTCGGTGCTGGACGCGGCGGGCCTCCGCGAGATCAAGCGGCTGGCGGCCAGCCGCCGCCCCTGGTCGCTGGCCCTCTCCCCGGACGGGGAGCGCCTCCTGGTGACGAACACCCTGTCCCGCTTCGTGGAGTTCCGCCACCCCTCCCTGAGCGAGGTCAGCGTCGTCGACACCGGGACCGCCCGGGTGACGGAGCGCCTGGAGGTTCCCGGGGCCAACCTGATCCAGGGGGTAGCGTGGCACCCCGGCGGCGAGTTCGCGCTGGTGACGCTGAACCGCACCAAGAACCTCGTGCCGATGACCCGGCTGCTCCAGGGCTGGACCATCACGAACGGCCTGGGGATCGCCTGGCGGGACGGCCGCGTGGACCAGGTCCTCCTGGACGATTCCGGCCTCGCCTTCCCGGATCCCGCCGACGTGGCGATCACTCCCGACGGCCGCTACGGGCTGGTCACCAGCTCCGGCTCCGACCGGGTGGCGGTGGTGGACCTGGACCGCCTCCTGGAGATCGTGCGTGGGGCAACGCCGTCGGAGCGCGCCGACCTTCTCCCGAACCATCTCGGTTTCCCCGCGGAGTTCGTGAAGACGCACATCCCGGTGGGGCGCAGCCCCCGGGGGATCCTCGTCGACGCCGCCGGCCGGAACGCCTACGTGGCGAACGCCCTGGACGACACGGTATCGGTGGTGGACCTGGAGCGGCTCGAGGTCGCCCGCACGATTGACCTGGGCGGTCCGGAGGAGATCACCCTGGCCCGGGAGGGAGAGCGCCTGTTCCACAGCGCGGACATCGCCTTCCACCGGCAGTTCTCCTGTCACACCTGCCATCCCGACGGACACGTCGACGGCATCACCTACGACATCGAGCCCGACGGGATCGGATTCCAGCCGGTGGACAACCGCTCGCTGCGGGGCATCCTGGACACGTCGCCCTTCAAGTGGGAAGGGACGAACCCCACCCTGCGCCGGCAGTGCGGTCCGCGGCTGGCGGTGTTCTTCACCCGGGTGAGCCCGTTCACCCCCGAGGAGCTGGACGCGCTGGAGCGTTACATCGCGACGATCCCCCGGCCGCCGAACCGGCACCACCTCCTCGGCGAGGATCTGACGCCGGCCCAGCGCCGCGGCCGGGCGATGTTCGAGCGCACCGTCCGGAACGACGGCAGCACCATCCCGCCGCTGGGACGCTGCATCACCTGTCATCCGCCGCCCCTCTACACCAGCCGGCAGCGCCAGGACGTGGGAACAGGGATGTGGCTCGACCGGGAGACGAGCTTCGACGTGCCGCACCTGACCAACATCTATGACTCGGCCCCCTACCTCCACAACGGCGTCGCGCCGACCCTGGAGGAGATCTGGACCGTGCACAACCCCGAGGATCTCCACGGGGTGACGAACGACATGACCAAGGACCAGCTCAACGATCTGATCGAGTTCCTCAAGACCCTCTGAGGCGCGACGGGTGACACCATGGAGAAACGCGCAGCCCTGATCCCGATCCTCCTCGTGGCCGCCCTGGTCGCACCGGCGGTACCGGCGGAGAACCTCCCGTTCGTCTACACCGACTGGAAGCAGTTCACGACCAAGGACGGCCTGCCGAACGATCACATCTTCGCCGTGGAGGTCGCCGGCCCCATGGTCTGGATCGGCACCGAGAACGGTCTGGCCCGGCTCGACAAGCGGACCGGGAAGATCCGCTCCTGGACCGAGGAGGACGGGCTACCCTGGCGGGTCGTCTCGTCGCTGGCCTGGAACGAGAAGACCGGCGAGCTGTGGATCGGCCTGTTCGGTGGCGGTCTCGCCCGCTTCAGCGGCGGCCGCTTCGACCACTGGCACCAGCTCAACAGCGGCCTGGTGAACGACGTCGTCTACGGGGTCGCCGTGGAGGGGGATCACGTCTGGGCCGCCACCACCGCCGGGGCCAGCCGCCTCGATACCGTCACCGGCGAGTGGAAGATCTTCAACGAGAAGAACAGCCCCATGGAGGAGATCTGGAACTACGGCGTCACCCAGGCCG
>JASFRI010000144.1:0-9815 GCA_050115015.1 Acidobacteriota bacterium | reverse complement strand
AAATCCGGTCACATCGGGGGTTTGCTGGTCCGGTTGGTTTCACGCCCGCTCCGGCCCCCCCGATGCGACCGCGGCGCCCGGCAGGCCGGGCGGCACGGGCTGAATATAGCCCCCGCGGCGACGTCGCGCAATCGACAGAACCGTCCTGGTTCGAGTAGATTACGGAAGCGGTGCGCCCGTGTCGTCCGCGCCGGTGGCCCCTGCGCGGGGCTCCTGGCCCCGGTATCGGGGCCGGGGCCCCCTTCCGGGGCGCGCGACGCCACGGGGAGCAGGACGACGCCGGTGCCGATGCGGCGGCGGCCGGATGCCCTCGGAACCGTGAACGGGGGCACTTGCCGCCGGCGCCGGGGGGAGCGACGGGGAGGAGCGGATGACCGCGATCGAGCGCCTGCGGGAGGAGGCGGGGCAGGTCCTGTTCGTCGGCATCGACGAGCAGACCCCCTCGGAGGGCCTGCGCGCCTTCCTGGAGGACGTGCGGCCGGGCGGGGTCATCCTCTTCGCCCGCAACATCCGGGACCCCGCCCAGACCGCCGCCCTGACCGCCTGGCTGGCGGGAGGGGAGGACGTCCCCCGCCTCGTGGGGGTGGACCAGGAGGGCGGCCGCGTGGAGCGGCTGCGGCCCCTCCTCGGGCCCCTCCCCGCCGCCGCCGAGGTGGGGGCCGGATCGCCGGAGCGCGTGGCGGCGTTCGCTCGCCTGCTCGGCCGGAGCCTGGCGGCCCTGGGCTTTCACGTCGACTTCGCGCCGGTCCTGGACCTCTCCGCCCCCGGCGCGCCGAACGGCATCGGGGACCGTTCCTTCGGCACGGACCCCGGACGCGTCGGGGCCGCGGGCCGGGCGTTCCTGAAGGGGCTCGCCGGGGCCGGGGTCCTCGGGGTGGGCAAGCACTTCCCGGGGCTCGGCCCCACCTCCGTCGATTCCCACGAGGCCCGCCCGTCCGTCGCGAAGGACGGGGCCGCGTTCCGCCGGGAGGACCTGCTCCCCTTCCGGATCTGCGCGGCAGCGGCCCCGGCGGTGATGATCGGCCACGCCCACTACGCGTGCCTCGACCCGGAGCCCCGCCCCGCCTCCGGCTCACCGGCCGTGATCCGCGGCCTCCTGCGCGGCGAGCTCGGCTACGACGGGGTGGCGATCGCCGACGACCTGGAGATGGGGGCCGTGGACCAGGGGGAGGGCTGGCTGGCCGCGGCGGTCTCGTCCCTGGCCGCCGGGTGCGACCAGGTGCTCGTGTGTCACACGCGACCCCGGATGATCCGCCTGCGGGACGAGATCGTGCGCCAGGTTCAGGCGGGAACGCTCCCCGCTTCGCGCCTGTCCGAGGCGGCCCGCCGCGTCCGCTCCCTCCGCCTGCGGGCGGGCGAGCGGCCCGAGGCCCCTCCCTTTGCGGCGGCACGTGCCGACCTGGTCGAGGCGTTCGGAACCGGCGAGAGCTGACCCCGCTCCGGACGCCGCCGCCCCACGCCACTCATCCGTCGAAAGGGCGGCCAGTCAGCCGGGTGTAGATCTCGCGGTAGCGGTCCGCGGTTCCCTGCACGATCTCCGCCGGCAGGGACGGGACCGGAGGGTTCTTGTCCCAGCCGATCTTCTCCAGGTAGTCGCGGACGTATTGCTTGTCGAACGACGGCTGGTTCCGCCCCGGCGCGTACTCGGCGGCGGGCCAGAACCGCGAGGAGTCCGGCGTGAGCACCTCGTCGGCGAGGACGATCTCCCCGTCCGCATCCCGGCCGAACTCGAACTTCGTGTCGGCCAGGAGGATGCCCGCCTTCTCCGCCAGGCGGAACGCGGTCGTGTAGATCTCCATCGTCAGCGCCCGCAGCCGGGATGCCAGGTCCTCCCCGAGGATCTCGCACATGGTCCCGAAGGAGATGTTCTCGTCGTGACCGTCGTCCACCTTGGTGGCGGGTGTGAAGATCGGCTCCGGGAGGCGATCGCACAGGCGCAGGCCTTCCGGGAGCTTCACGCCGGACACGCCGCCGGTCTTCTGGTACTCCTTCCACCCGGAGCCCACGAGGTAGCCGCGCGCGACGCACTCCACCGGGAACATCTCCAGCGAGCGGACCAGCATCGAGCGATCCCGCAGGAGCGCACCGTGGGACCGGAACGGCTCCGGATAGTCGCCGGGCTCCATCGAGATCAGGTGGTTGCGCACCAGGTCGCTCGTCCGCTCGAACCAGTACCTCGACAGCCGGGTCAGCACGGCACCCTTGTCGGGGATGCCGTCGGGAAGCACGTGATCGAAGGCGGACAGCCGGTCCGTCGCCACGATCAGCAGGTCGTCGCCCGCTCTGTAGATGTCGCGGACCTTCCCGCGGCGCAGGAAGGTCGCGCCCTCGATCCGGGTCTCGAGAACGACGCTCATGGGTCTCCGTCGGGGACCGCCGATGCAGCACGAGTCCGGGCGTCCACACGTGGTGCGTCCGGGAGCGGTCTCGGCGGCTGGGATGCTGCGGTCCGGGGGTCGGCCCGCCTCGGCGACTATTCTAACCGCGCCGGCCCGCCCGGGAAAGGGCCTCCCGCCGCCGGTGGAGCACGGCCAGCGCCGAGAGCACCAGGAGCCCGGACAGCAGGAGCAGGCCCCACTCCCCCAGGGTGGGGATCGTCAGCGCGGGGATCGCCGGGTTGAGGGGAGCGGCGTCGCAGGCGTCCCCGAACCCGTCCAGGTCCGCGTCGTTCTGGCTCGCGTTGACCTCGGTGATGCAGTTGTCGCAGAGATCGCCGATGCCGTCGCCGTCGCTGTCCCCCTGCCCCGGGTTCGGCTTGCCGGGACAGTTGTCGCAGATGTCGCCGACGTCGTCCCCGTCCTGGTCCTCCTGGCCCGGGTTGGGCTGGATGGGGCAGTTGTCGAACAGGTCGTCGTGACCGTCGCCGTCAAAGTCCGTGAAGGGGCGGAACTCGAAGGCCCCGATGTCGTACTCCAGGGTGCCGCTGGTGTCACCGTCCAGCGGGCGCCCGGCGCCGTCGAAGTCCTGCGCGGGGGCCTTCAGGGAGGTGCCGGCATCCACCAGCGGGGATCCGCTGAGGATGTGGTAGTCGCCGTTCACCGGATCCACGTACTGCGGGTTCACCGAGATGTTTCCGGCGCTGCCCGTCGGGTCGGCGATCCCGCTGTAGTCGTTCGGGACGTTGTTCCAGGTGTCGTGGTTCAGGATGGACGGACTGCTCGTGGTCACGTGGATGCCGCCGCCGGTGCTGTAGGCCTCGTTGGACGTGATCGCGTTGTTCGTCACCGACAGCAGCCCCGTGGACGTCAGCGTGAGGCCGCCCCCGCTGCCCGTACTGCCACCCTCCGGCCCGGCGATGTTCCCCGCGATGGTGTTGTTCGAGATCGTCGCGAGCGGCGACCGGTAGACGTCGATCCCACCCCCCTCGCTCTCCGCGCGGTTCCCCAGCACCTGGTTGTTCGTCACCTGGGCGCGGCTCCGGTAGACCTCGATCGCGCCGCCGAAACCGCCGTAGCTGTCCACGATCGCGGCCGTGTTCCCCGTGAGGATGTTGCGGGTGATGACCGGCTGGCCCTGGTCGACCAGGATGCCGGCGCCCAGCGGGGCCACGCCGTTCCGGATCGTGAAGCCGCGGATCCCGGTGGTGGTGGAGGTGAAGGTCGCCGGCCCGATCAGCGTCACCACGGGACCGGTGGCGATGCAGTTTCCGGAGTCACAGGTGGTGGCTCCCGTCGCCAGGTCGCAGATGGTGGCGGGGGTGAAGTAGTCGCAGCTCCCGCCGGGGCAATCCGAGTCCGAATCGCAGGTCAGGCCGTCCTTGGCACCGCCCCCGACGCAGGTGCCGCCGCAATCGAGATCGTCGTAGCAGCTCACGGCCGCCGCCGAGCCACCGTCGGGGACACAGGTGCCGCCGCAGTCGTTGTCCTGGTTGCACGGGACCCCCGCCGCGGTTCCGCCGTCGGGAATGCAGGCACCGTCGCAATCGGAGTCCGCGTCGCAGGTCAACGTCCCCTGCGTGCCGCCGTTGCACCAGCGGCCGTCGACGATCGTCGTGGCGGGATCCTCCCCGACGACCTGGACGCCGAGGGGGATCGACAGCGTCTCGAGATAGACGCCCGGGGCGACCAGGATGACGTCGCCCGAGAGGGCGACCGCGAGGGCCGAGTTGATCCTGGTGAACGGGTAGTTCGCGCTACCGTCCTCGGTGCCGCTGCCATTGGACTGGTCCACCCAGATCGTGGTGGCCCCCGCCGGTAGCGTGCCGAGCAGCAGCACGGCGACGACCCCAAAGACAACACGGCGAATCCCCCTGCTGGCAGGCATCCCCCTCCCCTCCCCTCGGCTAATCGATTGCCACCGTTTGGTATATACGGCCGGATCCCCACCCTGTCAACGAGGAATCCCCCCGCACCGCCGGGCCCCGGAGGAAAAAAAAGCGGCGGCCCGGGGGGCCGCCGCCGATTCGTTACGCCCGTCGCCGGACGATCAGTTGATGACCAGCTGGCAGCCACCCGCCAGCGCCGTGACGTTCCCCTGCTTGTCCTGGCAGGAGAACTCGAAGTCCCAGGTCCCGCGACCGAACAGGCCACCGCTCGGCGGCGACGCGGTGAACGTGCCGTCGCAGGCCAGGTCGCCCAGGGCCGAGCCGTCGTCGTTCATGCCGAACACGACGGTCCGGACGATCCCCTGGCGGGTCCCGACGGCGGTGCAGCCGGTGATGTTCGCCAGCGTTGCCGAGTCGGAGGCGTCCAGGGTGATGATCGGCCGCTGCCCGAGGAAGATGCTGTCGGGGTTGATGTCGCAGCCGGTCACGACCGGCGGATCGTTCGGCAGCCCGGTCCCGGTGAGCTGGATCGTCACCGGCGTCGGGTCCGAGCTGACCGGTGTGACGTTGGCCATCTGCGGGCCGAGCCCGGCGGGCTCGAAGGCCACGCCGATCCCAAGCGAGCCGCCCAGCTCGCCGATGGTGAGGGGCAGGCTGACCGGGACGCTGAACTGCGGGTCGTCGACGATGAAGTCGGTGATCGTCATCGGCTGGAACGACGGGTTGATCAGCTCCATGAACGCCGTCGCCGAGCCGGTGCCCACGACCACGCGGTCGCCGTCACCGAACTGGCACGGGGTCGAGCCGTCGAACGTCAGCGGACCCGGGGAGCCCGGATAGTCGATGTCGACCTGGTTGAAGTACGCGGTGAACACCGTCACCTCGTCGCGGATGGTCGGCGTCAGGTTGTCGTTCGTGTTCGGGACGCGGTCATCGTTGTTCTGGGCGTTCCCACCCACGACGCCCCAGAGGGCGAACTCGACGCCGCCCGGAGGATCCGTGTCCAGGCCGGAGGCGGCCTGCTGCGCCGCATCCGCCTTGTCGATCAGGGTCGACACCGGCAGCACGAAGCTGATGGTGCCCTCGCTCTGGTTGACCGAGGACAGCTGCTCGAGGATCGGGTTGAGCTGCAGGTTCGCCTGCCAGTTCGGCTCGATCCGCGAGCGTCCCGTGGACTGCGCGAACCGGGCGCTCATCCGGATGTCGCTGGTGTCCTCGCAGACGCCGGGCTCCGTCTCGGCGTCCTTGATGGACAGGCCGGTGCAGGAGTCACCCTCGCCGTAGTCGAAGTAGACGTCGTAGAAGCCGGAGGTCAGCTTTGGCGCCGTCTCCGCCCCGAGCGCGGTGATCTCGATGATCATCGCCGGCTCGCCGTCCCCGAAGGCCTGGCCGCAGCAGACGTCGGCGCCGCCGACGCAGCTGAAGTCGCACAGGTCGACGCTGGTCTCGAAGCTGGCGATGTCGTAGGCGCGCGGTACCGGCGGGTTGTCCGGACCGAACGTGTCGTCGTCCGCGTCGGAGTCGTCCACGAAGCCCGGAGGCGGATCGCAGACGTCACCGACCCCGTTGCCGTTCGAGTCGGTCTGATCCGGGTTGAACAGGAACGGGCAGTTGTCGCAGACGTCGCCGATGCCGTCGAACTTGTCCAGCAGCTCCGACTCCTCCTGCCCGGGGTTGGCGACGTTCGGGCAGTTGTCGCAGGCGTCGCCCAGACCGTCGCTGTCGCTGTCGGTCTGCTGCGGGTTCGGGATCGTGGAGCAGTTGTCCGCGCTGTTGCGGACCCCGTCGTGGTCGACGTCGGCCTCGCCGGCCGCCAGCGCCGTGATCGGGCCGCCGGGGGTCGGGTCGGAGATGAACGGCGCGTTGCTCTCGCAGCTCCCGCCGTCGCAGCACAGCGGATCCGCGACGGGATCACAGCCGGTCTGCGCGATCGAGCCATGGCAGTCCGCGCCGTCGTTGTTGCCGCCGACGCAGACCAGGTTCTGCGGGTACACCGCGGTGGAGAAGTAGTCGTAGATGTTGTAGGTGAAGATGCCGTCGACGCCGGCCCGGGACATGTAGAACGTGTCGCCGTCCGCCGCCAGGGCGATCTGGTCGGCGTCGGAGGTGATCACCCACTCCCGGGAGCCCACGAACGCGAACGGGTTCGCGGACACGGCGCCCATCTCCTGGGTGCCGTCCCCGAAGGGCTCGGTGAAGTAGCCGATGCCGTCGACGATGCCGCCGGTGGCCGCGGCCTCGTCGGTCAGGTCCTCGTTCCCCGCCGTGCCGCACTGGTTCTGGCAATCCAGCCCCGTGCTGACGAAACTACTCAGGGTGTTCGGGTTCCACCAGGCGAAGCGGCCTTGGCCGGTGGACGGGTCGACCCCCGACGCGTAGCCCCAGGTCTCCTGGATGTTGGCGCCCGCCGCGGGGAAGTTCCCCAGGAAGCCGATGCCGAGACCCTGAGCGATCTCCGCGTAGGGCCAGGTGTTGAACCGCACGACGGAGCCGTCCTCGAGGCTCAGCTCGTAGAGCAGCGCGCTCCCGGTGGCGTTGATGTAGTAGAGGGCGCCGCGGACGCGCGAGTACGCCAGGCCCTGGCCCAGACCCAGGTTCGCCTCCGGGGTCGGGAACTCCCGCAGGATCGTCCCGCTGGCCGGGTCGTACTCGAAGATCGTGCCGCCGTCGGTGGCGTCGTTGATGTAGAGCACCTTGTCCGGCAGCGGTGGCGGGGAGTAGATGGCGTCACAGGCATCGCCCAGACCGTCCAGGTCGCGATCCGCCTGGTCCGGGTTCGGGGTATCGACGCAGTTGTCACACTCATCCCCGACGCCATCGGTGTCGCCGTCATCCTGGTTGGGGCTGGCGAGCAACGGGCAAACGTCCCCGAGGTCCGTGAAGCCGTCCCAGTCGGTGTCCAGGTCGCCGACGCCCACCGCGGAGATCTGATCGCCGGGGGTGGGATCCGTCCGCGAGGACAGGGCCGCACGGCCGACGCCCGTGGGGTACGCAGAGACGGCGCTGTACTCGTAGAGCGTGTCGTCCGGCGCCAGCGTCGAGTGGTACTCCCGCTCGTCCCGGGACGTCGGGTTCACGGCGCTGTCCCGGCGGGAGACCATGCCGATACCGCCGTAGGGCTCGTTCTCGTAGGTGTCCCAGTAGTCGATGAACGCCGGGTTCACGGCGTCATAGATGTCGATGTCCGGGTAGTAGTCCTGGATGTAGATCCAGCCGTTGCCGTCCGGGTCCGCGCCGATGGAGCCGAGGGCGAAGCCGGGGGTGGACCAGTTGAAACCGGCGATGGGGCCGGAGCCGTCGGGCAGGCTGCCGCGGTTCCCGGTGCCGCCCTCGGGCGTGATGCCCAGCATCCAGATGCCGTTCACCCCGCCGGCGGCGATGTCACCGTAGGCGAGCCCCGGGACGGCGCCGCAGCCGCCGCAGGCGACCGCCGAGTCGAAGGTCTGCAGCACGGAGCAGTCCTGCGCGTCCAGCTCGTAGATCAGCCCGGTGCCGTTGGCGTTCGTGTAGAACAGGCTCGCACGATCCAGGGCGTATGCCAGACCGTCCGCCGTGACACCGTCCGCCGGCTCCGGCGTCGGACACGTGCGGATGATCTGCTCCATCTCGTAGTTGTAGAAGTAGATCGTGCCGCCGTTCGCACCGTCGACGAGGAACATCGTCGTCTGACGGCCCTGGCTGTTGAAGCCCTCCGGCGCCCGGTACGGCTCGGCCGACGGCGCCGCGGTCTTCTGCGTGGAGTCCAGCACCGGGAACTCCTGTGCCGAGACCAGGGCCGGCATCAGGAATGCCGCCACCAGAAGACAGCCGAGGGCTGCCAGGCTGGTAAAGCCCCGTGAATTCCTCATGTTACCTCCCCCTGGATGGAATGAACCTGCCGCTGCATCTCTTATCACTATTCGGAACAGGTCAAAAAACGTACAAAACCCTGACCTACAGACAGATCGTGGACACCCAGAACATTGAGATAGTCCGGTACAATCACGGTCTATATACGCCATGTATCGCCTTCCGTCAACCCTAATTGCTTGATTTTCCCGCGCCAGCGACCAGTTTCCGCTCACGCCGCACCCCTCATGGAAGGCCCTCGGGCGGGCCCGACGGCTCGGGAGGCTCCGGCCCCTCCCCGAACCGCAGCACCGCCTCGGCGGCCCGCGTCCGGTAGAGGAGGTTCGCGTCGCCGAGGAACCCCCGCAGCCCCGGGAGGGCCTCGTCGCCCATCCCGAGACGGGCCATCAACGCCAGCGCCGGCAGCCGCACCGTCGACAGCTCCTCCGGGACCGCGGCGCCGGCCGCCAGCGCGCGCAGGGCCGGGCTGTCCCCCGTCCATTCGGCGTAGTTCAGGGCATCGATCCGGAGCGGCGCCATCGTGGGAAGGTCGGGCTCCTCGTCCATCACGGCGGACAGGATCGGCATCGCACGCGGGCTGCGGAGCTCCGCGTAGGCCTTCCCCACCAGGAGATGGCCCATCGTCCAGTCCAGGTCGCGGATGCGCTTCACGAACGGCTCCGCCCCCCCGGGGGCGATCCGGACCAGGAGGTAGGCGGCGACCGCGGGATCGAAGTCCAGCTCCTTGAAATCCGGAAATTTCTCGAGCCCCTCCTCGACCAGGGGGCGCAGCACCTCGGCCGGGGCGTCGTCCCCGAGCTGCAGCAGGTGCCAGGACGCCAGCAGCCGCATCCCCCGGTTCGGGGCCGCCAGCCCCTGCAGGAGGCGCTCCTTGCCCGCCGGGTCCCCCAGACGGGCCACCCCCTCGGCGGCGAGGTAGGCGATGTCCTCCGACGTGCCCTCCAGCAGGCCCTTCAGCGTCGGGAGGGCATCCGCGTCCCCGGACGAGACCAGGGACTCCACCGCCAGGTACCGGACGCCGTGCCGCTCCGAACCGCAGAGCTTGGTCCCCAGCGCCGCCGCCAGCGCACCCTCCCCGAGCTCCCGCAGCGCCAGCGCCGCCTGGAGCCGGCCGTACTCCCCCACGGAGGCGTCTTCCGCCAGCGCCCGGATGTCGGGACGGGCCTCCCGGACGCCCGCCTCCGCCAGGTACCGGGCGGCGGTCACCCGGAGCTGGGAGGGCCCCGCGCCCAGGGCCTTCCGGAGGGCGGCGATCCCCTCGGGATCGCCGTCCCGGGCCAGCACCCGGGCGGCCTCCAGGCCGTCCCAGCCGCGCCCCTCCGCGAGGCAGTAATGGAGGTCCAGGCGTGCCGCCTCCGCGAGGCGTTCCGCCGACGGTCCGGACGACGCGGTCGCGTCGTCGTAGTGCTGCAGGGCCGTCAGCACGTCCTTGGCGGTCGGGGCCGCCGCCTTCCCGCCGGCCTGCGGCGCCGCGAGGGCGACCCCCGCGAGCAGGAACGCCGTCCAGCAGATCCCCCGTCCCCTGCGTCCTTCGAGGTCCTTCCCCACCATCACCCCTTCCGCGCGGTCTCCGTATAGGCCTGAATATACATCCGCGACGCCCGGGGTTCCAGGATCCGCCCCTGTGGTACACTCGACGCCGATGCGAGGCTCCGTCGCCGCGGCTCTCCTGTGCGGCCTCCTCCTGATCCCCGGCTGCTCC
>JASFRI010000143.1:0-10036 GCA_050115015.1 Acidobacteriota bacterium | reverse complement strand
GGAGGCCTTCGTCGAGACGGTGAGGCGGATTGCGCCGACCTTCGGGGGAATCAACCTGAAGGACATCCGGGCGCCCGAGGGGCTGTACATCTACGATCGCCTGAGCACCGAGCTCGAGATCCCGGTGCTTCACGAGAACCTCTACAGCACCGCCGTGGTCGCCGTGGCCGCGCTTCTCAATGCCCTGGACCTCGTGCAGAAGCGTATCGGCGAGGTCCGGATCGTCGTGTGCGGAGCCGGGACGGTGGGAACGGGCCTCTGTCGTCTTCTGCGCCGGCTGGGCGTGCCGGCGGGCAATCTCCTCGTCTACGACGTGCGGGGGCTGCTGCATCCGGACCGGGAGGACCTGCTCGAGTTCCAGCGCCCGTTCGCGGCCGCGGATCCGGCCCGGAGCCTGGCCGAGGGCCTGGACGGTGCCGATGTCTTCGTCGGGGCCTCGGCGGGCGGTGTACTCTCGACGGAGATGGTGCTGTCCATGGGCCGCTTTCCGGTTGTGTTCGCGCTGGCCACCCCCGAGCCGGAGATCCGCTACGATGCGGCACGAGCCTGCCGCGGCGACGTCATCGTCGCGACGAGCCTCGCCCAGCAGCCGAACGCCGTCGTGGACCTGCTCAGCTTCCCGTACGTCTTTCGCGGAGCACTCGACGTGCAGGCCAGCCGGATCAGCGAGGAGATGCTGCTCGCGGCCGCCCGGGCCCTGGCGGACCTGGCGCGGGAAGACGTCCTCGAGGAGGTCGAGCGGGCCTACGGCCGGGAGCGCTTCAGCTTCGGACCGGAGTACCTGCTCCCGAAGCCGATCGACCCGCGCATCCTCCCGTGCGAGTCCGCCGCGGTCGCCCGCCAGGCGATGGCCGACGGCGTCGCCCGCCGGCCGGTGGAGATGGAGGCGTACGTGGCGACGCTGGAGGCCCGCCTGGGCACAGGGCGGGAGACCCTGCGAGGGCTCATGCTCCGGGCCCGCCAGGATCAGACGCGCATCGTGTTCGCCGAGGGGACGAACGAGACGGTGCTGCGTGCTGCCGTCGTCCTCCAGGACGAGGGGATCGCGCGGCCGATCCTGCTGGGGCGCGAGGAGGATGTCCGCCGCGCGGCTCACCGGCTGGGGCTCGATCTCGGCGGCGTCCAGCTGGTCGACCCGTCGCGCCACGGCCGGACCGAGGGCTACGCAGAGGAGTACTTCCGGATGCGCCAGCGCCGCGGCGTCATCCGGCCCACCGCCCTGCAGCGCCTCTCGCAGCGCGACTACTTCGCCGCCATGATGGTCCACGGGGGCGATGCGGAGATGATGATCGCAGGTGTCTCCACCCATGGGGTGGAGTCCCTGCGGACGATCCTGGATGTCGTGGGGCCGGCACCGGGCATCCACCGGATCTCCAGCCACCATCTCGTGCTGCTTCCGAAGGAGGCGGTGCTCCTGGCCGACTGCGCGGTGAACATCGAGCCGGATGCCGACCAGCTGGCGGAGATCGCGCTGCTGACCGCACGGGCCGCCCGTTCTCTCGGCCTCGAGCCCCGGGTGGCCATGCTTTCCTTCTCGAATTTCGGTAGCGTGGATCATCCGCTGGCCCGCAAGATGCGCCGGGCCACGGAGATCGCCCGGTCCCTCTCCCCGGACCTGGCGGTGGACGGCGAGATGCAGCTCGTGACCGCCCGCGACGGTGGGCTCAGGACGGAGTATTTCCCCTTCAGCAGGCTGGAGCACGATGCCAACGTCCTGATCTTCCCGGACCTGCAGTCGGCCAACCTGGCCATGCACGCGCTACAGCAGATGGGGGAGGTGGTTCCCATCGGCCCGCTGCTGATGGGCACGCGGCTACCGGCCCATCTCGTGCAGTACGGCGCCAGCGTCGCGGACCTGGTGAACCTGGCCACCGTCGGGGTCGTGGAGGCCGCCGCCGAGCGCCACGCCGGATGAGACGTGGCCGGGGCCGCTGCAGGCCCTTGGCCCCTGAGCTCCCGCCGTCGCGCCAGGCGGTGCGCGCTACGCCGCACCCCCGCGACGGGAGGCCGTTCCTGGCGTGGAAACGGCCGCCGCCGCGCCACTTCAGGAGGCCGGGCGCCGGAACGGGCCCACATGCCGTGGCACTCCGATTGCTTCCAGAACTCATGGCGGGGTCCGTACGGGCCAGGGGGCCCAGCGCCGCATCCCGACCGCCGCCAGGAGCCATCCATGACCAAGCGACCTTACAGTTCGTTCGAGACCGCCCAGCGCCAGTTCGACAGCGCCGCGGCGATCCTCGGCCTCGATGCGTCGACCATCGAGCTGCTGCGCACGCCGATGCGCGAGTTCTCCTTTCTCATCCCGGTGCGGATGGACGACGGCGTCGTCCGCTTCCATCGTGGCTTCCGGGTGCAGCACAACAGCGCCCGCGGACCCTGCAAGGGAGGGCTGCGCTTTCACCCGCTGGAGACCCTCGACACGGTGCGGGCGCTGGCCATGTGGATGACCTGGAAGTGCGCCGTCGTGGACCTGCCGCTGGGCGGGGCGAAGGGCGGCGTGATCTGCGATCCCCACAACCTGAGCGAACGCGAGCAGGAGCAGATCTGCCGCGGTTTCATCCGCCAGGCCGCCCGGTACATGGGACCGAACCTCGACGTCCCGGCACCGGATGTGATGACGAGCGCCACCCACATGCTGTGGATGCTTGACGAGTTCGAGGTCATTCATGGTGGGAAGTACCCTGGCTTCATCACGGGGAAGCCCGTGGGGCTGGGCGGCTCCCTGGGGCGGACCGAGGCGACCGGATACGGCCTCATCTTCGCGGTTCGCGAGGCGCTCCGCGAGCTCGACCGGCGGCTGGACGCGACGGTGGCAAGCGTCCAGGGGTTCGGCAACGTGGCGCAGCACGCCATCCAGCTGTTCACCCAGCTCGGAGGCCGTGTGCTCGCCGTCGCGTGCTGGGACCAGAAGGAGGACGTGGCGCGCACCTATCGGCGGAAGGACGGTGTGTCCTACGACGAGCTCCGTGGGATCACCGACCGGTTCGGCGGCATCGATCCTGCCAAGGCGCGCGATCTGGGCTACGAGGTCCTCCCCGGGGACGCCTGGCTGGAGCAGGAGGTCGACATCCTCCTCCCGGCGGCGCTGGAGAACCAGATCCGGGAGGATAACGTCGAACGCATCCGCCCCTCCGTGAAGCTGATCGCCGAGGGGGCCAATGGACCTACTGCCCCGGAGGCGGACGAGGTGATCCGGAGCCGACGGATCTTCCTGATCCCCGACTTCCTCGGGAGCGCCGGCGGCGTGACCTGCAGCTACTTCGAGCAGGTCCAGAGCAACATGAACTACTACTGGGAGAAGGACGAGGTTCTCGGCAAGCTGGACGTGAAGATGACCTCGGCCTACATGTCGCTCAGCGAGATGGCGCGCCGGAGAGAGCTCTACATGCGGGATGCCGCCTACATTACCGCCATCGATCGCGTCGCCCGGGCGTGCCGGGATCGGGGATGGGTGTGAGCTTCGAGCCGCCGCCGCGGTTTCGCCGACGCTTCCTCGGGGCGGAGGACCGGCTCACCCGGATCGGCCGGGGAGAGATCGGCGGGAAGGCCCGCGGACTGGCCCGGCTGCAGCAGATCATCGCGGAGCGGCTCGACGCCTCCCGCCATCCCTGGGCCGAGGTCGACATCCCGGCCATGTGCGTTCTCACCACGTCCGCATTCGACGCGTTCCTCGAGCGCAACGCGCTGCGCGAGACGGCCCTCTCGGGGCAAACGGACGAGAGGATCACCCACGCCTTCCTCCAAGCATCCCTCCCGGTGGAGATCGTGGGCGATCTGAAGGCCCTCGTCGACGAACTGCGGCAGCCGCTGGCGGTACGCTCCTCGAGCCTCCTGGAGGATGCCCTCGACCGACCCCTGGCCGGCGTCTACGAGACCAAGATGATCCCGAATCACCAGCCGGAGCGGGACACCCGCTTCGGCCGTCTCGTGGACGCGGTCAAGTTCGTCTTCGCCTCCACGTTCCTCGAGTCCGCCCGCGCCTATCGCCGGGCCGCGGGACTGCAGGAGCAGGAGGAGCGGATGGCCGTGGTCCTCCAGGAGGTGGTGGGGGCACGCCACGGCAATCGCTTCTATCCGCACGTCTCCGGTGTCGCGCGCTCGTTCAACTTCTTCCCGGTCGGGAGGGTCCGGCCGGAGGATGGGATCGTCCACCTGGCGCTCGGGCTGGGGAAGACCATCGTGGACGGGGGGGTGACCTGGAGCTATTCGCCGGCGAGCCCCCGGATCGGCCCGCCCTTCGCCTCCGCGGCGGACCTGCTGCGCGGCACCCAGACCCGGTTCTGGGCGGTGAACATGGGCAAGCCCCCCACCTACAGCCCGATGACGGAGACGGAGTTCCTCGTCGAGGAGGATCTCCACGAGGCGGAGCTCGATGGCACGCTGGACCTTGTTGCCTCGACCTACGATCCGGCCTCGGACCGGCTGACTCCCGGAACTGGCCGCAACGGTCCACGCGCCATCACCTTCGCACCGCTCCTCCTGCTCCAGGAGTACCCGGTGGCGGACCTGCTGCGGGATGTACTGCGATCGTGCGAGGACGCCCTGGGGGGTCCGGTGGAGCTGGAGTTCGCCATGGTGCTGCCGCGCTCGCGAACGGACCGCGTGCGCCTTGGATTGCTCCAGGTTCGTCCCATGGTAGGGCCCGAGGAGGCGATCGAAATCACTCCCGCCGAGCTTGTCGCCCCCGACGTCCTACTGGCGTCGCACAAGGCGATGGGGAACGGAGCGCGGGACGAGATCCGGGACATCGTGTACGTGAAGCCCGATACATTCAAGACACACCACACGCGGGCCATCGCGGGGGAGATCGAACGGCTCAACCGGGAGCTCGCCGATGCCGCACGTCCCTACCTGCTGATCGGCTTCGGGCGCTGGGGAAGCGCCGATCCCTGGCTGGGTATTCCCGTCGTGTGGTCCCAGATCGCCGGCGCGGCGGTGATCGTCGAGGCCACTCTCCCGAGCCTGAACGTCGAGCCCAGTCAGGGCTCCCATTTCTTCCACAACCTCGCGGCCTTCCGGGTCCCGTACCTCCACGTCCACCACGAAGCGGCCCCGTCGATCGACTGGGAGCGGCTCGGACGTATGTCTCCGTGCACCGACCTGGAATACGTCCGGCTGGTCCACCTCGACCGGCCCCTCCTGGTGAAGGTGGACGGACGCCGCGGCATCGGCGTGATCCGGCTGGAGGGGACATGAGCGACGATCCGACACGCCGTCTCCTCCAGGCGCTGCAGGAGCGAGCAAAGGAGCTCAACTGCCTGTACGAGGTGGACGAGATCCTCAGCGACCCGGACGCCCCCGTGGAGCAGGTTTCGAGGTCGATCATCCGGGTACTTCCGGCCGGCTGGCAGTATCCCGAGGTGTGCCGGGCGACGATCCTGATCGAGGGGCAGCGGATTCCCCCGGACGAGGCGGCGGAGAGCCCCTGGTCCCAGGCGGCGCCCATCGTCGTCCAGGGGGAGCCGGCGGGCCGGGTCACGGTCTTCTATACCGAGCACCGGCCCTCCGCCGACGAGGGACCCTTCCTCAAGGAGGAGCGCCGGCTGATCGACGCGATCGCGGACCGGATTGGCCTCTTCCTGCTCCAGCGGCGCCTGCGCCTCGCCCACGAGCGCTGGAAGACCACCGAGGAGCGTATCACCGCGGGCGTCGGCGCCGACTGGCGCGTGATCCTGGACTTCCTGCGACGTACGGATCCGAAGTTGCTCGCCCGGCTGACCCGGAAGATGATCAACTTCCTCTGCTGGTCCGGTGTCCGCGACGCGGACCAGCTGCTCCAGGAGTTCAACCCGGCCTCGACCGCCGGCGCCGCGCCGTTGCTCGACGAGAACCGACCGCAAAGGCGTCGAGAGGGCGACCTGGACCGCGACATCTCCGAGCGGACCTTCCGGATTGCCAGCCGCACCCTCGGAGACGGCGAGATGGTCGGCCGCATGCAGGTCTGGATCGAGGAAGACAAGTCGAGCTCCCTGCTCGATTCCCTGGAGAAAGCCCACTCCAGCCTCAGCGATATCGCGGAGGCCATCGAGCGCTACCGCGGCGCCGGGGTCCAGGAGGGGGAGTTGCCACGGGCGGTCCAGCGGTCGTTGAAGGTATCGCTGCTGCGGCGCCTCTTCACCGATCAGATCGACTTCCTGAACATCGCCAAGGACCACGTGAAGGTAGAGGATTTCCATGACCTGCTCCGGCGGATGCTCTATCCGGCACGCAGTCACGGCAAGCTCGGGGGGAAGAGCGCCGGGCTGTTCCTGGCGATGCAGGTCCTCCGGTCGGCCCGGGACGAGCTGCCGGCGATCCGGGGGATCCGGTCGCCGCGCACCTGGTACATCACGTCGGACGCGCTGCTGGAGTTCATCCACTACAACAGCCTGGAGGACCTCTATAACCGCAAGTACCTCGACAGCGAGACCATTCGCCGCGACTACCCCTACATCGTCCAGCTATTCAAGAACTCCCATTTTCCCCCCGACCTGGACCAGGGGCTGGCGGCGGCCCTGGACGACCTGGAGGACGTCCCACTGATCGTCCGCAGCTCGAGCCTGCTGGAGGACCGATCCGGCGCGACGTTCTCCGGCAAGTACAAAAGCCTGTTCCTCGCCAACCAGGGTCCCAAGCGGGAGCGCCTCGCGGCCCTGCGGGACGCCATCGCGGAGGTCTACGCCTCGATCTTCAGCCCGGACCCGATCGAGTATCGTGCGGAGCGGGGACTCCTCGATGTGCACGAGGAGATGGCCATCATGATCCAGCAGGTTGTCGGACGCCGGGTCGGCCGCTACTTCTTCCCCTCGTACGCGGGGGTGGCCTTCTCGAATAACGAGTTCCGGTGGTCACCGCGGATCCGGAGGCAGGACGGGCTCGTGCGACTGGTGCCGGGTCTGGGCACGCGGGCGGTGGACCGCCTCAGCGATGACTTCCCGTTCCTCCTGGCGCCCGGGCAGCCCGGACTCCGCGTCAACACCAGCCCGGACGAGGTCGTGCGCTATTCGCCGGGAAAGGCCGACGTGATCGACCTGGAGTCCAACACCCTCGAGACCGTGGACGTCCGGGATCTCCTCCGCGAATGTCGCGACCGGTACCCGGGGGTGCGGGACGTGGTCTCGATCGTCGACGGTGACCGGATCCGGCGTCCCTCCGCCCTGGAGCCTGACTGGGGTCGAGACGAGCTGGTCGTGAGCTTCGAGGGCCTTCTCTGCGGCGGAGGTTTCGTCGAGGAGGTGCGCGCGGTGCTCGAGCTCCTCCGCGACAAGCTCCACACTCCCGTGGACCTGGAGTTCGCCAGCGACGGGGAGCACCTCTATCTGGTGCAGTGCCGGGCGCAGAGCTACTCGGCCGAGCACGCCCCGATGCCGATACCTCGCGACCTGCCGCGCGATCAGATCCTGTTCTCGGCGAATCGCTTCATCGCCAACGGGCGGGTCCCGGACGTCACCCACGTGGTCTACGTGGATCCCGAGGCATACGCGGCGGTGACGGATCTACAGTCGCTGAAGGACGTGGGACGGGCGGTGGGTCGGCTCAACAAGCTTCTCCCCAAGCGTCGCTTCATCCTGATGGGGCCGGGGCGGTGGGGGAGCCGCGGCGACATCCGGCTCGGCGTCAGCGTGGCCTACTCGGACATCAACAACACAGCCGTGCTGCTGGAGATCGCCCGGCAGAAGGGCCGCTACGTGCCCGAGCTTTCCTTCGGCACCCATTTCTTCCAGGACCTGGTGGAGGCGGACATCCGGTACATCCCGCTGTACCCCGACGAGCCGGGCAGCCTGTTCAACGAGAGGTTCCTTCGCGGTGCCCGCAACTTCCTGCCGGATCTCGTGCCCGAGCTGGCCAGCCTGGCCGAGATCGTCCGGGTTATCGATGTCGACCGGGAGACCCGGGGGAAGGTCCTGCGGGTCCTGCTGAACGCCGACCTGGACGAGGCGGTGGCGGTGTTCTCCGAGCCGACCGCATCGTCGCCGGCGTCGGAACGCTCCCTGCAGGTGGCCGAGGGGCCGCTCCGCGACGACGAGCACTGGCGGTGGCGGATGCGCATGGCGGAACGGATCGGCGCGAACCTCGATCCTCGACGGTTCGGCGTGAAAGCCCTCTATGTCTTCGGCAGCGCCAAGAACGGCACTGCCAGGCCCGGCAGCGACCTCGACCTTCTCGTCCACTTTGCCGGCACCGATGCCCAGAGGGATGATCTACTGCTGTGGATGGACGGCTGGAGCCGCTCCCTCGCGGAGGTGAACTACCTGAGGACCGGCTACCGTAGCGAGGGCCTGCTGGACGTCCATCTGGTCACCGATGAGGACGTGGCCCGGCGTTCCAGCTTTGCGGTCAAGATCGACGCCATCACGGACGCGGCGCAGCCCCTGGCGCTGGCAACCGCAGCGGTTCCCGGGCCATCCGGGTAGATCCCAGGGACCGTTCAGGCGCGGAGCAACTGGCGCGTGGCGGCCGCGAGGTGGTCGAGGCGGAAGGCGATGAGGGACAGTTCGGGGCCGTCGTGCGCGCCACCGAACATCCAGGTGCGCCCGAGCCGTTCACGCCAGTCGCCGGTGAGTCGCGCCGATTCGTGCACGTGGCCGTGCAGGCTCAGGAGCGGCTGGTGCCGCTCGATGAAGCGCCGGACGGCGATGCTCCCGACGTGCGGGTCGAGTGGGACGTGGTCGATCTTCTTGCCGTCCAGTGCGGCCCGATCGAGGTGCGTCTCGTAGGGGGGAGAGTGGCACAGCAGCACGGCGCGGGTCAGATCGTGGCCAGACGTCAGGCGGGAGAGGTCCTGCTGGATCGTGGCGTGGCGGATCTCCCGTTCCGGCATGGGGACGCTGCGGCGGCCCTCCTCGGGGGGGACGCACCCCGGATCGACGTACCGCGAGACGTCGTAGCGTTCCCAGTCCTTGAGCTGAAAGGGGGTGGGCGGGACGAAGGCGTAGCCGAACACGTCGTAACCCCGCAGCGACACCCGTCGATCGTGCGCGTAGGTCCACAACCCGCGCCGCTCGACCTCCAGGACGTCTTCCTCCACCGCACGCGGGTCGTCGTTTCCCAGGATCACGATGATGGCGGGATACGAGTCGCCGAGGTCACGGCGAAGCGCTTCCAGCGCGGGTGCGAGCTCCCCCAGCAGGAACCCCTCGTTTCCGGAATCCCCGGACCACGCGAGGCCGGCGTGCGGCAGCAGATCGCCGCCCAGGAACAGGGCCCCGGGGCGTCGGCGGCGGACGGCCTGCAGCAGCAGCCGGTAGCGGTCCGGGTCCCCGTGGAGATCCGAGGCGAACAGACAGTCCATGGTGCTCCTCTCGCGTGGATGTTAGCAGCTATTCCGTGCGAACGTCGCGGATCAGAGCGTCTTCGGCAGGGTCGGCAACCCCATCCCGATGGTCAGCGCCGCGACGGTCTGCTTCATGACGTGATCGAGGATTCGGCGCACGAGCCTGGCCGACACCGGGACGGAGCTCAGGGCGCCGAGGACGACGGGGATCAGGATGCGCGCCCGGCGAGGGTCGAGTACCAGGGCCAGCGGGAGAACGTGTCCCGTCGCATGCATGAGCCCGACGTATCGTGCCGCCCCGCTGCAGATTCTACCCCAGCGATCGCCGCAGGGTGCCGATGAAGGGTTAGAATCGGGCCGCCGCGGCCGCGCCGGCCGCCGGCGGAGGGAGCCCATGACGATGCTCGAGCCCGGGGCCGCCCGGCAGATCCTGGACCGCATGCTCGCCGGGGGCGGCGACCACGCGGAGGTCTACCTCGAGGAGCGGGTCGGCACGGCGATCCACCTGGACGATGGCCGCATCGAGGAGGTGATCGCCGGCCACGATCGCGGGGCGGCCCTGCGGCTGGTGGACGGCGACCGGACGCTGTTCGCCAGCACGAACCGCGCGGACGTGTCGGGACTGGAGGAGGCCGCGGATCGGCTGACCGCGTCCCGGCACGGGGCGGCGCCCTCGCAGGCGGCCCCGTTCCGGCCCTCCCGCGGCGGGACGCCGCCCCCGGTGCTCCGGCCTCCCGGCGAGGTCCCCCTGGGGGAGAAGGTCGAGGTGCTGCACCGGGCGGA
>JASFRI010000142.1:0-10105 GCA_050115015.1 Acidobacteriota bacterium | reverse complement strand
TCCTACGGTGTCGACGGCTCCGGAGCGGAACGAGGACCGGGCATCCTCTCCTGCGGGAGCCAGGTGGTCGCAGCCTGTCCCTGAGGGCCGCGGGTCTCGATCTCCCGCACCGCTTCCGGTCGTGCCGCCACCCGGACTCGTCGCATTTCCAGCCGTCGTGGTGGTTTCCAGCCCTTCGAACCGGCAGGTGGTGAATCACCGGGGCTGGGGGGCTCCGGCCAGCCGTGTGTCCTCGAGGGTGTGGACGGCCTCCTCCCCCCAGGGCCAGAACCGCCGGTACGGCACCTCGCCGACGGGCCGGTAGAGCTCCAGCGGAGGAGCCGGGTTCGGCGTCGCCCAGGGCGGGGGCGCGTCCACCTCTCCCACGCTTGCCGCGGGCCGGCCCACCGAGAGCGAGACGACATAGCGGGTCTGCAGCCGCGGGACGACGAGGGGAACGTACCAAGCATCCCCCGGCCGCGCGCGGAAGGGCAGCCCCCGCCGGAGGACGTCGTCCCAGGAGCGCTCGTACATGTGCCAGCCGTCGAAGGCGTAGCCGGCGTCGATCTCCGAGACGTCCACGCCCCGGGACAGAAGGTCGCGGCCGGCGGCGAAGGCCGCGCGGGAGAAGGCATGGACGTCGTGGGTGCCGGCGATGCCGTAGGCGGCGAGGGGGACGAGGACGAGCCCCGCCACGGGGAGCCGCAGCTTCGCGCCGGGCGGCAGGGACCCGACGAAGACGAGCACCGAGGCCGGCAGAAGAAGGAGCAGATGACGGTCGAAGAGGATCCCCCAGGTGAGGAGGCTGTAGGCCGCCTGCCATCCGAGCAGGATCCCCGCCAGCCGCAAGATGATCTTCCGCGCCGTCGTGTCCTCCTCCGCCGCGTCCCCCGCGCGGCGGCCGTCCCACCACCGGAGGAGGAAGCCCGCCCCTGCGGCGATCACCAGGATGGTCACGGCCCAGCCCACCGCGGGGGGCCAGAGCACCGGCCGGTCTCCGGCCAGCAGCTCGTTCGGCCCGAGGAAGCCGAACGCGGTGAGCTTGTTCCGCAGGTAGGGGAAGTGGCGGCCGTGGGCGAGCGCGAGCCAGATGCCCGGCGCCGCGCAGGCGGCGACCAGCGCCGAGCGCAGCTTTCCCCGGAACCATGGCCGCGACGGAGGGCGGACCGTCGACAGCCACAGCGGAAGCAGGAAGAACGCCACGTAGACGAGGATCACGTACACTGCCTCGAGGATCTGCAGGAGGCTCATCCCCTCGAGGGCGGCGAGCGCCTCCGCGCGCGCGAAGCGGTACGAGGCCGTCACCCCATGGACCGTGTGGTACCAGACCTGGAAGGCCACCACCGCCGCGCCCGGAACGGCGAAGCAGGCGAGGACGGTCCGCGGCCGCCGCAGCCGGGGGCGGTCGAAGACGACGAGGTACGTCCCCAGGGCGGCCACCACCAGGAGACCGCTCTGGCGGACGCCGAAGGCCGCGGCCGCCGCGACGGAACCCGCCAGGAAGAAGCGTCCGCCGCGCCCGCCCTCCTGGGTCAGCCCGCGTGCGTAGCAGGCGAGCGCGACCGTTCCCCATGCGAGTGTCGGGATGTCGGTGGTGTAGTAGACGCTGTGAAACAGGTGTAGCGGCGTCACCAGAACGGCCAGACCGGCCATCGTCACCGTCGACTCGCGTGCCCCCATCCGCCGGAGCAGCGCGGCCAGGGCCGCCAGCTCCACCAGCGTGAGGGCCACCGTCGAGATCCGGGCCACGGTGAAGCCCGGTCCGAAGATCGCGACCCAGAGACGCCCCCAGAGCAGGTGAGTGATGAGGGTCATCGGGTTCCAGTCCAGGATCCGGAGGACCCCGTGGTCGTACAGGATCCGGAGCGATCGAGCGTACGCCCACTCGTCACCGACGAGATAATCGCCGAAGGGCCGGACGAGGAGGGTGATGGTGACGATCGCGACCGCGAAGACGGTCTCGGCGCGGGCCAGCCGGCGAAGCCCCTTCCGGGGAGGCGGCGCGGGGTGCCTCTCCGACCTCCGCTTCAAGGACGAGCCCCGGAATCGGGCGGCTCAGCTTCCCTCGTCGGCATCGTTGCGGATCACGCGGCGGAACCGCGACCACCAGCTGCCGCGATCGGCCTCGTCGGGCTGATCCGGCGCCTCCTGGGGCCGGCCGGACATCGAGGGAGGTACGTAGGGCTCGTGATCCCCCTCCGGCTCGGGCACGAGGATCTCCACGCCGGGCGCCGGCGCCTCGCTCGCCGCGGCCAGGCCGGGGCCGTCCGCGGCCGGGCGCTCGCCGCCGCTCTCGTCCCGGTCCCCCTCCGCCGCCTCGTCCACGTCGGGTTCGCTGTCGGGCGTGGCACTTTCCTCCTCGGCCGCCGCGGCTCCCGTCTCGGCCTTGCCGCGACCCCGCCGGCCGCGCCCGCCGCGCCGCCGTCGCCGCCGCTTGCGGGCGGGGGCGGTACCTTCCTGCGCCTGCTCCTCGGCCTCTGCACCCGCGGCCTCCTCCTCGGTGGCTTCCTCGGGTGCAGGCTCCGCCCTGGCCTCGGCCTCCTCCTGGGCGGGCTTCCGGGGCCGGCTCCGACGCCGGCGCTTCTTCTGCGGCGCTTCCTTCCCCTTCGGCTCGGCGCCCCGGTCGTCCAGCCCCTCCAGGACCGCCTCCTCGGAGACCGCCGCCGTCTGCTCGCCGACCGCGACGGGGGTCTCCCCGCGGCCGCCGCGGCGGCGCTTGCCGTTTCCGTTGGCGCGGCCCTCCTCCCGTCGGCGGGTGCCGGCGGGACGCAGCTCCTGGTCCCGGCGGCCCGCCTCGAACTCCGCGGCCTCGCGCCCCAGGGCGGGATCGGGCTCGATGACGATCCGACAGCGGTGGCGGCGCTCCAGCTCGCCGAGTTCCTCGCGCTTCTGGTTCAGCAGGTGGTTGGCAACCTCCTGCTGCATCCGGACGTGCAGGGAATCCAGGTTCCCCCGGGCCACCTGGGCATGGATCTTCCGGAGGGCGGAAAGAGCCGCCGACTCCACGGAGCGCAGCCGGCCGTCACCGCCGCAGGCGTCGCAATCCACGAACGTCGACGCGGCCTTCGTCGGCTTCATCCGCTGCCGCGAGATCTCCATGAGGCCGAGCTTGGAGATGCTGGTGATGTCGTGCTTGGCCTTGTCCCCCTTCATCGAATCGCGCACCACCTTCTCCACCGCGCGTATGTTGCGCCGGGAGCGCATGTCGATGAAGTCGATCACGATGATCCCGCCGAGGTCCCGGAGGCGGAGCTGACGCGCGATCTCGGCGGCAGCCTCGAGGTTCGTCTGCAGCGCGGTGTCCTCGATGTTTCCGGACTTGCGGTACTTTCCCGAGTTGACGTCCACCGCGGTGAGGGCCTCGGTGCTGTCGATCACGAGGCTGCCGCCGGAGGGGAGGTTCACCCGGCGCTTGAAGATCTGCTCGATCTGCTCCTCGATGTTGTGCTTCGTGAAGAGGGGTGCGGCGCCCTGGTACTGGCGGAGCATCTTCCGCTTGGTGGGCATCACGGCCTTGAACCAGTGCTCCGCCCGCCGGTAGACCGACTCGTCGTCGATCCAGATCTCCTTGATGTCGGTGGTGAGATAGTCCCGGATCGTCTGGGCGGCGGCCTCGATGTTCTGCCAAAGCCGCACGAGGTAGCGCAGGTCCCTCCCGAGTTCCGTCTTCGTCTGGTCCGTCCCGGCGGTGCGGACGATCACGCCGGATCCTTCCGGCGTCTTGAGCTCCGAGAGGATCTTCCGCAGGCGATCCCGCTGCTTCTGGTCCCCGATCTTGCGGGACACGCCGCCGGCATCGGAATCGGGGGTCAGGACCAGATAGCGGCCCGGTAGCGAGATGAAGGTGCTCAGCGTCGGCGGCTTGCTGCCGAAGCCGTCCTTCACCACCTGCACGACCACCTTCAGGCCGGACTTCAGGTGGTCCTCGATCCGGTGCCCTTTCCCCTTCTGTCGGCCCTGGCGGGCGGGGAGCACCTGGTAGTTGACCTCGTCGAGGGGGAGGAACCCGTCACGGCTGGCCCCGAACTCGACGAAGGCCGCCTGGAGAGCCGAGTTCACGTTCCGGACAATGCCCTTGTAGACGTTTCCCTTGAGCTGTCCGTGCTGGACCGTCTCGATCTCGAATCCGTCGAGGGTCCCGTTGTCAACGATGGCCACCCGGCTCTCCTCCGGGTGGGTGACGTTGATCAGCATCGATTTTGACATCTGTCTCCCGCGGGGGTCCGCGAGCCCGGCCTCGTACTCCGCCCATCGGAGCACCCGGTGCGGGTACGCAACGCGTGGCGCGACACCCCGGCGCTGCTGCTCCCGGTTCGGGAGCGCGCGTCGCCGGAGACCATAGCACAGTGCCGGAATTCCAACAAGAAAAACGAGTTCCGCCCTGCCCGGGAGGGGATTCCGGGGCGGATTGGGGGTGGTCTCCGGGCGCGGATCAGCGTATGATCCGTCCAGTCAGATTCCACATCGACCATGAGAGCCCGGCGAGCGATCCGCTCGCGGTTGGCGCTGCCCTGGGGGGGGTTCGTGCTGGAGTGCAGCCTGGAGGAATACGATGCCCGTTACGGCGCGGAGGAGCAGTACTCGGCGCGCCTGGCCCGGCGCCTCGTGCGCTCCCACGAGACGGGAGACCGGGAGGTGTGGATCCTCCTGTACGGCGATGTCGAACCCTACTTCGCGGTCTTCTCGGGTGAGGAGGGGCGCATGAAGCGCCGGCGTTTCCCGAGCCGTGAGGCGGCGGAGGCCTGGGCGGCCAAGCTGCTGGGGATCGACCCCGACTGCTGGGAAGAACGGAACTGGGAGCCCGGGGTGGTCCATTAGCCACGAGACCTCCAGCGTCGGCGAAGCGATCACGGCCTGCCCCCTGGACTGCTGGGACGGCTGCTCCGTCCGTGTGACCCTGGACGGGGACCGCCCGGTCCGCCTCCAGGGGAACCGGCGGCACCCGCTGACCGGCGGCTTCCTCTGCGCCCGGACGGTCCGCTACCTGGACCGCGTGTACTCCCCGGATCGGATCACGCGCCCGCTGGCCCGCGAGAGGGGCCGTCTGGTCCCGGTGGCCTGGGAGAAGGCGCTCGACCTCGCCGCAGCCCGCCTCGACGCGGCGCGGCGGGCCCGGGGACCCTGGTCCGTGATGCACTACCGGTCCGCGGGGTCGGTGGGCCTCGCCAAGGAGCTCGCCGACCGGTTCTGGAACCTGTTCGGCGGCGTCACGGAGCTGACCGGCGACTTCTGCCTGGGTGCGGGTAAGACGGCGCTCGAGCGGCACCTTGGCGACTACCGGGCGCACACCTGGGAGGACCTGGAAAACAGCCGTACCATCGTGCTGTGGGGCCGGGACCCCTTCACCTCGGGGCCGCACGTGGTGCCCTTCCTGCGCCGGGCGATCGCCGGTGGGGCACGGGTGGTGTCGGTGAACCCGACGGACGTCGGCCATCCCCGCATCGTCCCCGACCGGGTCCGGGTGCGACCCGGAGGGGATCGCGCGCTCGCCCTGGCGCTCTGCCGCAGCCTGGTGGAACAGGGGCGGCATGACGAGGGGTGGATCCGGCGCCATGGGTCGGGGTTCGAGGCGTTCGCCACGGCGCTGAGCCGCCTCGATCCCACGCGGCTGGAGCGGGACGCCGGCGTGTCCCGGGCGGCGATCGACGCGCTGGCCGCGCGGCTGTCGGAGGACGCCCCCGCCGCCATCCTCATGGGAACGGGTCTGATCCGGCATGCGGACGGCGTCGAGGCGGCGGCGTCGGTGGCGATGATCCCGGCGCTCCTCGGCACCCTGGGCCGTCCCGGGGGAGGGATCTCGTTCAGCGTCCGCCGCAAGCGCGGCCTGGACGCCTCCGTCTGCCGGCCGGATCCGGCGGTGGTGAACCGGGAGGTCCTCTCCGCCCGGATGCCGGGGATGCTGGAGGCCCTGGACCCTCCGGTGGAGGTCGCCTGGATCGAGTGCGCCAACCCCGCCAACGCCTTCGGAGACAGTCCCGCCGCCGGCCGCGCGCTGCGCTCGATCCCCTTCGTCGTGGTGGCGGACTTCCACCGCACCGCCACGACGGACCTGGCGGATCTGGTCCTGCCGGTCACGTCGTTCCTGGAGGCCGATGACGTCGTCGCGTCCTGGGGGCAGCCTCACCTGGCGCTGCAGCGGCGCATCCTCCCTCCCCTCGGGGAGGCCCGGGAAGATCTGGCGATCTACCAGGCGCTGGCCGGGCGGCTCGGGTTCGGCGCCGGCATGGAGGGGACGGCCCTCGAGTGGTGTCGGCGCATGGTGGCGGGCGGGGCCGGCGGGGACGACCTGTTCCGGGAGCTCATGGAGCAGGGCTTCGCCCCCAACCCCGCTCATGAGGCCGTGCCCTGGCAGGACGGTCGCTTCGCCACGCCCTCGGGGAAGTTCGAGTTCCTCCGGCACGTCCGGCCCACGGACCCGCCACCGGCGGATCCGCGACATCCCCTCCGTTTGCTGACGCCGAAGTCCGCCGAGCACCATCTCAGCCAGGTGCTGCCGGGCCGCCGGAGGGCGCGCTACGACATCCGGATGTCGCCCACGGCGATGGCGGGGGCCGGGGTGGGCGCCGGGCAGGTCGTCCGCGTGGTCTCCTCCCGCGGCGTCATCGAGGCGCTCGCGGCGCCGGACCCCTCCCTGGAGGACGACGTCGTCGTGCTGCCGCTCAGCGGCTGGGCGGCGGACGAGAACGACGTGAACGCGCTGACGCCTCCCGACGTGGCGGAGGACGGGGTGACGTTTGCCTACTACGATTGCCGGGTCCGGGTCGAGCCGGTTGAACCCGGCCGGTGCGACCCGTAGACTGAGCGGAACTTCCCGGAGGGGGGAGAGGGGGAACGATGAGCATCGACATCACGACCCACAAGCCGCCGCGCAAGAAGCAGCCCAACCTGCTGGCGGTGGTGGACCAGGCGGGGTGCACCGGCTGCGAGGCGTGCATCGCCTTCTGCCCCGTCGACTGCATCGAGATCGTCCCCGGCCTGCATCATCCCGAGATGAACAAGCTCGTGGAGATCGATCTGGATCGCTGCATCGGGTGCAAGCTGTGCGCGAAGTACTGTCCCTGGGACACGATCGCGATGTACGACCACGACGAGGGGCTCGACATCGCCCCCTCCGTCACGACCCGCTCGGTCTGCGGGCAGGAAGCCCTCATGGAGGCGACGTCGTGACCGACGGGGCTGTCCCCATCGACGAGGACCTCGCGGAGGTGACGCGGAAGGTCGTCGAGCTGGTCACCCGGGAGCATCCGCTCAGTGGCAACCAGCTGTTCGAGCTGGCCTCCCAGCTGTCGCGGATCGCCACCCACCGCATCGCCGAGGAACACATCCGCCAGTCCCGGCAGCGTTCCGGCGGCTGAGGGCCGGGCGCCATCCCGGCGAGGACCCATGACCGAGCTCATCCACAGGACCCGGCTGGACGGGGGGGTGCTCCTGGCGGAGGTCGATCGCCCGCCGGCGAACGCCTACGACTTCGAGCTGCTGGACGCCGTGGAGGCACTGGCGGCGGACGCCGAGGCCCGGGTCGTGGTGCTGGCCAGCCGCCTGGAGCGCATCTTCTGCGCCGGCGCCGACCTGGGTGCCTTCCTGGACCTGGACCCGGAACGCCGGTCGGATCTCTGCGCGCGCTGCCGTGAGGTCCAGAACGCCATCGAGTGCAGCCCCCGCCCCTTCCTGGCCCTCATCGAGGGGGCTTGCCTCGGCGGGGGCGCGGAGATCGCGCTGTCGTGCGACGTGCGCTTCATGGCCCGCGGCGCCCGCATCGGGTTCCCGGAGGTGAAGCTGGGGCTGCTGCCGGCGAGCGGCGGGACGCAGAACCTCCCCCGGCGGGTCGGCCGCGGCAGGGCGCTGGATCTGCTGCTCTCCGGCCGCAGCCTGGATGCCGACGAGGCGCTGGCGGCGGGGCTGGTGGAGCACGTCGGGGAGGCGGAGGCCGTGCGGAACGCGGCGCTGGACCTCGCGGCCCGCATCGCAGGGATGCCCGCCGAGGCCGTGTCCGCGATCAAGGACGCCGTCGTCCGCGGCCTGCGGGTTTCCCTGGCGGAGGGGATGACGCTGGAGCTCGAGCACGTGGGGCAGCGCTTCGCGGACCCGCGCACCGACCCGCGGCTCCGGGAAGCCCTCGCCGCCGGCCGTGGCCGCGGGGAACGGCATTGAGCGGGACGACGAAGGTCCCGGGGGTGGTCGCCGTGCTGGGCGGGGGTACCATGGGACGGGGCATCGCCCAGGCGGCCGCCCAGGCCGGATGCCGCGTGTGGCTGCGGGACCTCGACGACCGTCTGCTCGCCGAGGCCCGGGACGGCATCCGGGGCACCCTCGACGGGGGGGTGGAGCGCGGCAAGGTGTCCGCGGAGGAGCGCGACGCGGCGCTGGCGCGGCTGGAGACCACGACGGAGGTCGCGACGGCGGTCTCCGGCGCCGATCTGGTCATCGAGGCCGTCCCCGAGAGGCTCGACCTGAAGCGCGCGGTGATGGTCGAGGTCGACGCCGCCGCCCCGTCGGGTGCCATCCTTGCCAGCAACACCTCCTCCCTGAGCATCGACGCCATCGCCGGGGCCACCTCCCGGCCGGCGAAGGTCCTGGGCATGCACTTCTTCAACCCGGTGCACCGGATGCGGCTGGTGGAGCTGGTGCGCGGGCCGCAGACGGAAGACGGGGCCCTCGCGGTCGCCCGCGCCCTCACCGACGCGATGGGGAAGACGGCGATCGTGGTCACCGACACCCCCGGCTTCGCCAGCAGCCGGCTGGGTCTCGTGCTGGGGCTGGAGGCGATGCGGATGGTGGAACAGGGCGTCGCCGCGCCCGAGGACATCGACCGGGCCATGGAGTTGGGCTACAACCACCCGATGGGTCCGCTGCGCCTCACCGACCTGGTCGGACTCGACGTGAGGCTGGCCATCGCCGAGTACCTCCACCGGGCCCTCGGCGGCGACCAGTACGAGCCCCCGGAGATCCTGCGCCGCAAGGTCGCGGAGGGGAAGCTGGGGAAGAAGTCGGGAGAGGGCTTCTACACCTGGAGCTGAGGCGTTGGTCACCGATATCCACGTGCACATCCAGCCGTGGGACATGCTCCTCCCGGAGGTGTCCCGGAGCATGCGTCACGGCCGCGCGGATCTGGAGCTGATCCGGAACTGCGTGGACGATCCGGGGGCCCTCGTACGCCACCTGGACGCCGAGGGGATCGATCGCGTCGCGCTGGTCAACTACCCGAGCCCCGACCTGATGGGGTTCACCGACGCCGTCAACGACTGGGTGATCGACTACTGTCGACCCCACCCGGACCGCCTGATCCCGGTGGGATCGGTGCACCCGCGGTTCAGCGAGGATCCCGGGGGCGAGGCGCGCCGCATCCTGGACGGCGGCATCCGGATCCTGAAGGTGCACCCGCCGCACCAGCTGTTCCACGCCAACGCCTATCGCGACGGCGGGGCGTGGCCGGGGCTGGCGGCCGTCTACGACGCGGCCCAGGAACGCGGCGCCCCGGTGATGGTCCACACGGGGACCTCGATCTTCCCCGGCGCGCGGAACCGCTACGGCAACCCCATGGACGTCGACGACGTGGCGGTGGACTTCCCGGACCTGCCGATCCTGCTGGCCCACGGCGGCCGGCCGCTGTGGATGGACGAAGCGTTCTTCCTGCTGCGGCGACATCCTAACGTCCATCTGGACGTCTCCGGGATCCCGCCGGCGCGGCTCCTGGATTACTTCCCGCGGCTGGAGCAGATCGCCGACAAGGTCCTCTGGGGCACCGACTGGCCGGCGCCGGGGGTGCCGGGCCTGCGGGCGAACCTCGATGTCTTCCGCGGGCTGGGCCTTCCCCCGGCGGTCCAGGATGCGGTGCTGCACGGGAACGCCGCGAGGCTCCTCGGGGGTGGCTGACAGCCGGTTTCCCGCCGGGCGGCTCCGAAGGGCGCCGGGTGTTCTTCTCGATCGAGTTCGGCGCGATGGCCTCCGGAACCTCCCCCGGGTGCCCGCGCAGGAGAGGACGGTCATGAAGCGTGTGCGTTCTTGCCGGTTCGTCCTGACGGCGTGCGCCGGCCTGGCGATGGCCGGTGCGGTGCTGGCCCAGGACGCGGAGCCCGAGGCGAAGAAGAAGTGGTCGAACTCCACGGAGCTCGGGATCGTGGCCACA
>JASFRI010000141.1:0-10109 GCA_050115015.1 Acidobacteriota bacterium | reverse complement strand
CACCAGCGGCTCGATCTCGCCCACGCTGACCACCCCGGCGACCCGGGACGGGGTGATCCTGGGCACCGCGGCCTACATGAGCCCCGAGCAGGCGAAGGGCCGGCCGGTGGACAAGCGCGCGGACATCTGGTCCTTCGGCTGCGTGCTCTACGAGATGCTCACCGGCTCACGCCCTTTCCGGGGCGACGGGATCTCGGAGACCCTGGCCTCGGTGATCATGGGATCGGTCGATCTCGATCGGCTCCCCGAGGGGACCCCTGCTGCGGTGCGCCGGATGCTCGGACGGTGTTTGGAGAAGGAGCCCCGTCGCCGCCTCCGGGACATCGGCGAGGGGCGCTTCCTTCTCGAGGAGGCGCTTGCCGGCCGGGACGGGGCCGGGAGCGGGCGGACGACGGAGGCGGGGGCTCCCGCGGCGCCCGGACGGACGCCCTGGATCACGCTGATCGCCGTGGCCGTGCTCGCCGCGGCGGTGGGCGCCTTGGCGGCCTGGATCGCCCGGCCGGCCCCGCCGGCGGCCCCGCTGCGGCGGCTGGAGATCCCCGTCACCGGAGTCATCCGCTCCAGCGCCGCCGGGCTCACTCTGGCCATCTCCCCCGACGGGAGACATCTCGCGTACGTGCGGGAGGGCCAGCTCTGGATCCGCCCTCTGGATCGGCTGGAGCCCCGGTCGATCGCCGCGCCGAACCCCGTCCACTACCTGTTCTGGTCCCCCGATAGCGCCTGGGTCGCCTTCCACGCCGGAGGCCGGCTGTGGAAGGTCGAGGCGGAGGGAGCCGGCGACCCCGTGGCCATCGTGGACGACCCGACGGTTCCGGCGGGAGGCGCCGGGGGGACGTGGGGAAGGGACGGCATCATCGTGCTGACGAAGGGTAGCGGCGGCCTGCTGCAGGTGCCCGCCCGGGGCGGCGACATCACGGAACTGCTGCCCCTGGGGGAGGGGGACGGGGACTTCCACCAGCCCTCGGCGCTCCCCGACGGCAGCGGCATCCTGTTCGTGACCCACGTCGCAGACGGCCGGCCCGACACCCTCGAGATCCTCGCGGACGGGAAGCGGGAGGTGCTCCACCGCGTCGAGGGCCAGGACATCTGGGACACGGTCTACTCGCCCACGGGCCACATCCTCTACCGGCGTCAGCCGGCCAATGCGGGGATCTGGGCGCTGCCGTTCGACCTCTCGTCGCACGAGGTGACCGGAGCCCCGTTCCTGGTCGTGCCCGAGGGGAACATGCCGAGCGTCTCGAACGACGGCACGCTGGTGCACGTATGGGGAGGTGGGGCGATCCGCGTCCGGATGGTGCGGCAGGACCGCAAGGGGAAGATCCTGGATGAAATCGGTGAAGAGGCGCAGTACTGGCCCTTCCCGGCGCTCTCTCCGGACGGGACCACGGTCGCCGTGCCGCTCCGGGAAAACGAGGAACGCGACGTCTGGCTCTACGACCTCCGCCGGGGCACCCGGACACGGCTCACCTTCGGCTCCGCGGACCCGGGCGAGCCGTTCTGGTCACCGGACGGCCGGTTCCTCTACTACCATCACGGCCGGACGACCCCTCCCTTCGTCATGTACCGGAAGCGGATCGACGGCTCGGGGGAAGCGGAACCGCTCGGCAAGGGCTGGAGACCGGTGACCTCCCCCGACGGCCGCTATCTGCTGTTCACGGAGCTGAACGGGGACGCGGACTACGACATCTGGCTCCAGGACCTGGAGGAGGGAGCCGAGCCCCGTGTTCTGGTGACCGGGCCGAGCGTCCAGGCCAACCCCCGCGTCTCTCCCGACGGGCGGTTCATCGTCTACAACTCGCTGGAGTCGGGCGGCGCCTGGGGGGATGTCTTCCTGAAGACCTTCCCCGAGGGCGAGGGGAAGTGGCAGGTGTCCACCTCCGGCGGCTTCTCCCCCCGCTGGAGCCGCACCGGGGACCGGATCTACTACAGCCAGGAAGAGAGCCTCCATGAGGTGGCGTTCGAGGACTCCCCCACCGTCCGCCTCGGCACGCCCCGGGAGGCCTTTCCCAGGCTGACGACGGGGATGGGGCTCCCGAACGGCTTCGAGCCCGGATTCGCCGTCGCCGACGACGGCGAGACCGTCATCCGGTTCGCCCCCTCCGAGGCCGAGGAGGTCGGCGGGAGCATCGTGCTGGTCGAGAACTGGATCGCCGCGTTCCACGGCGGCGACTGAGCGAGTCCCCTCGGCGCCGAGGCGCCGGCCGCGGCGATGGACCCATCACGACGGGGAGCCCGACGAATGCCCCAACGTGGCGGCCAGGGGTTCCGGCCCTGCCCAGGGGTCGTCGAAGACCGCGGCTCCTGGCCCCTCGGATCGAGCGCTCCAGGGACGGGCGCCGCTCGACCGGAACGGCTGGCACGGGCTCCATCCGCGGCGCGTAACCCTCTGCGGGCCAATCCCGTTACCGGGATCGAGAGGCGGGTGGGGAGAGCCCCATGAGAGCGACGCGGAAGTGGAGCTGGAAGCTGCGGTGGGGCGGCGCCGTCGCGCTGATCTTGGGAGCCGCCGGCATCTGGACCGTGTCCCACCGGTCGGAGATCGCGCTGCGGCTCCAGGAGCAGGCCGGAATCGGCCTCGGGCTCCGGGAGGAGCATCACGTTCCCGGAGGATACGTCGGATGGATGGCGGTGACCTACGACGTTCCGGGCGCGCCCGAGCTGCCGCTCCGGGACGGCGTGCTCGTCTTCGAGTACGACGACACGGGCTCGCTGCGGACCTCGTCGCCGATGAACGAGGGCATCCGGATGCAGGACTTCCTGTCCTCGGAGGCCGGACGGCGGGTGCGCCTCGAGGTGGCCGGACGTGGCCAGGAGCTCCTGTTCGGTGCTCCCGATCCCGACGAGAGGCGGATCTGGCACGTGTACACCGGCACGGTGATCGTCGGCGAGGACGAGACGGCGGCGTGGCAGCGCAGCGGGTTCTTCGTCGGCACCCGGCGGCAGTACGAGTCGATGCCGGATCCGGCTCCCCCCTTCCCGGCGATCGAGATCATCCCGGAGCCGGGGTAGGATCGCCGCCGCCCGCCCGGCCGTCGGGTCGGGAGGACCAGCCACACCACCGGCCCAGTGCCTCCAGATCTCCTCGGGCGAAGCGGTCCCGTGCATGCCGGCGGCGGACCTTCCCGCTGGTGGTCCGGTCCAGCCTTCCCGGGGCGAGGACCAGGACGGCGTCCGCCAGCACGCCGACCTCCGCGAAGAGCGATTGCTGGATCCGTCCGATGAGCGGCCCGACGTCGGGGCGCGGTCCGACCTTCAGCTCCTGGAGGACGATCAGGCGCTCGGCTCCGGCCGCCTCCAGCGAGAAGGCCGCGCCGGCCCCAGGGCGCAGCGCCGGGTCGGCCATCGCCGCCGCGCGCTCGACGTCCTCGGCGAAGTAGTTCCGGCCGGCCTTGATGATCACATCCTTGAGGCGTCCACCGAGGAACAACTCGCCGTCGTGCAGGAAGCCCAGATCGCCGGTCCGGAGCCAGGACTCGCCGTCCAGCTCGGCCCCGAAGGTCCGTCGCGTCTCCTCGGGGTCCTCCCAGTAGCCGACCGCCACGCTGTCCCCATGCAACCAGATCTCCCCCACCTCGTCGGTGGCGCAGCGCCGACCGGTGACAGGGTCCATCACCGCGACGGGATGCGGCCCGAGGGGGCGGCCGCACCCGACGAGGCTGCATGCCCCCTCCGGCGCGTCGTCGGCGGGAACGACCCGCCCGCGTTCCAGCGCATCGCGGCGGAGGACCAGGCGGCGTGCCCCGGCGCCGGGCGGCCCTCCGGAGGCGATCAGCGTGTGCTCCGCCAAACCGTACGTCGGGAAGAACCCCTCCCGCCGGAAACCGAACGGGGCGCAGGCGGCGCCGAAGCGCTCCAGCGTCTCCCAGCGCACCGGCTCGGCACCGACCATCGCCACCTCCCAGCAGGACAGGTCGATCCCCTCCGGTGACTCCTTCCCGAGGGACAGCGACTCCGCGCACATCTCGTAGGCGAAGTTCGGCGCGCAGCTGATGGTCGCCCGGAAGCGGCTGATGGCCCGGAGCCAGCGCACCGGCCGGGACAGGAAGCGCGATGGCTCGAACAGCACGCAGGGAAGCTGCTCGACGATGGGGAACACCACGCACCCGATCAGGCCCCAGTCGTGATGGAACGGCAGCCAGCTCACCAGGCGCGCGCCGGGCCCCGGACGGGACGCCTGTCTTAGCAGGTGGCAGTTCGCCATCAGGTTGCCGTGGGTGACCATGACCCCCTTCGGCGCGCCGGTGGAGCCGGAGCTGTATTGCAGCAGCGCCATGGAGTCCTCGCGTAGCGGCGGCCGCCGCCATCCCTCGGCGGAAGATCGTTCCGACTCCTCCACCGTGCACCAGGAGGTCTCCACGCCCTCGCCGGCGAGGAACGGCTCCAGGCCCCCCCGTAGCGACTCCAGCGTGAGCACGATCCGGGGCCGGGAGGTGCGCGCGAGAACACGAAGGCGCTCCCCCGTGCGACGGTTGACCGGCGGCAGCGCGGGAACCCCCACCGCGCCCGCCATCAGGCAGCCCACGAAGGCGACGATGAACTCCAGGCGCTCCGGCACCACCAGGAGAACCCGCTCGCCGCGGGCGCCTCTCGCCTCGAGCATTGCCGCGACTCGGCGCGCACGGCCAAACAAATCTCCGGGCGTGAGGACCCCGGAGGGCTCGTCCCCGTCGGCCAGGAAGGTGAATCGCGGCGCGGAGGAGGGGGAGGCGATCTCGGCCTCGAGGGCATCGACGATGCTGGGGTAGCTCGGGCGCTCGTTGCTCAACGGTTCTCCCGGCACACCCCCGACGACTAGTTTCCGGCGGCGAGCCGGGCCACGGAGGCGATGGTCACCTCCTCCGTCGCCTCGGCGAGGTCGATCTCCTTGCCGAGCCACCCTCCCAGCTCGGCGGCCACCGCCACGGCGGCGATGGAGTCGAGCCCGTGATCGTCGAAGGAGGTCTCCGGGTCGATTTCGCCCTCGGGGACCCCCAGGAGGTTCGCCACATAGGCCACCAGCCAGTCCTGGATTTCCTCGACGGAACGTCCCGCGGTGCCCGGAGACCCCGCGGGCTCCGGGCCTCCGTCGGGCCCCGGCATCTTCTCCATGGGATCGCTCATGTCCTCCTACCCCTCCGGCGCCGGTGGCGGCGCGACGTCTGTCTCATCCCCGGGAGCCCCCGGCGGCGCGAAGGCGCGCCGATGCGATCATGTCCGGCGTCGGGACCTTCACCTCCCATGCCCAGCCGAGTCGCTCGCAGGCGCGGATGAACCACCCGCCGGGGTCGATCTGCCAGAAACGGAAGGCGAACATCGCCGAGGACGGAAACGCATGGTGGTTGTTGTGCCAGGCCTCGCCCAGGTTCGGGACCGCCAGCAGCCCGTTGTTGCGGCTGGCATCCCGTGTGTCGAAGGGGCGCGTCCCGAACAGGTGTGCCGTGGACCCACTGGTCCACATGGCATGGTGCGCCGCGAACATGCGCACCATTCCCCCCCAGAGGAACCCCGTCAGCGCCCCCATCCAGCTCCCGGCGATCAGCCCGCCGGCAGCTGCCGGGATCAGGAGCCCGAGCGCCACCCAGAGCAGGTAGCGATCGCTGACCCAGGCCAACCGGGGATCGCGCATCAGGTCCCGGGCGAAGCGCGCGGTGTTCGAGGGCCGGCTGTCCAGCATCCAGCCCAGGTGGGAGTGCCAGATGCCGCGCAGGCGACCGAGGCGCCGCCCCTCGTGGACGTAGGGGGAATGGGGATCCTCGTCCTGCTCGGCGAACTGATGATGCCTCCGGTGGGTGGCGACCCAGTAGATCAGCCCCCCCTGGGCCGCCATCGAGCCCAGGATGGCCAGCGCGACCCGCAGCCCGGGGCTCGCCTGGAACGACCGGTGGGCGAAGAGGCGGTGGAATCCCACCGTGATGCCCAGGCTCGTCAGTACGTAGAAGACGGCGAACAGCAGGAGATCGGCAAGGGTGAGGGGCCGGTGGAACAGGAGCGCCACGGCGGCCAGGGTCCCGGCGAAGGGTAGCAGGATGGTGATCCAGGCGCAGCGCCGCTGCGCCGCCTGGATGCGCTTGCTGGTCACCGCCACCGCGCCGCCGATGGCCGGCACGGTCGCAGCCTCCCCTCCCGTCGTCGCGAGCGGCATCCTGGACTCCCCTCAGGCCCCGACCGGCGCCGGCCGCGACTTCTCGGCCACCATCTCCGGCGACACCCGCTTCACGTCCCAGGCCCAGCCGACCCTCTCCAGCCCCCGGATCAGCCACCAGGCAGGATCGACCTGCCACCAGCGCAGTCCGAAGGACGCGGACGTCGGGAACGCGTGGTGGTTGTTGTGCCAGCCCTCCCCGAGCGTCGGCAGCACCCAGAGGGGGTTGTTGCGGCTCTCGTCCCGCGTCTCGAAGGGCTGCGTGCCGAACATGTGGGTCACCGAGTCGATGCCGTTGCTCACATGGTAGGACACGAACAGACGGACGAAGCCCCCCCAGAGCAGGCCTCCCACCGCCCCGGTCCAGGTGCCGGTCAGCAGGCCTCCCAGGGCGGCGGGCAGCGCCAGGCCGAGCCCCACCCAGACCAGGTACAGACGGTTGATCCGCGAGATCGCAGGGTCGTGATAGAGGTCCTTGGCGAAAAGCAGCGGGTTGGTCAGGGCGTGGCCGAAGGTCCACCCCATGTGGGAATGCCAGAAGCCGGCCCACCGGCCCAGCCGGTCGGTGCCGTCGATGACGGGCGAGTGGAGGTCCCCCGGCAAGTCGGTGTACTGATGATGCCGGCGGTGATTGCTGACCCAGTAGACGACGGACCCCTGGGCCGCCATGGAGCCGCAGATGGCGAGCGCCACACGCACCGGCTGGATCGCCTTGAACGACCGGTGGGTGAAGAGGCGATGGTAGCCCATGCCGATCCCCAGGATCGTGGCCACGTACATCCCGGCAAAAAGCGCCAGATCGAGCGCGCTCACCCCGTAGGTCATGGCGAACCATGCCGTGGGCAGCAGCGCCAGGGCCGGGATGACGGCGATGGCCACGGCGTGGATGCGCTGGGCCCGCCGGAAGCGACCCTGCCCGACGGTCAGGTTGGCGGGAAGCTCCGGCGCCGCGGTGGGCACCGCCCCCATCGATGGGCTCATCCGCGCCCCTCCTCCGGCGGCGACGGCGCCGCCGCCCGCTGCCAGGAACCTCCGCCGGACGGCATGCCGCGGTGGTGATCCTCGGCCACCACCGCCAGTGCGCCGGCCTCCAGCGCCTCGCGGCAGGCGGTCCGGCGGATCTTGCCACTGGACGTCTTGGGGATCGAGCCGGTGCGCAGCAGGACGACCCCCGCGGCGTGGAGACCGTGGCCCCGCACCACCGCCGCCCGCACCGCCCGGACGACCTCCGGCACGGGGAGCCGGCGCAGGTGCTCCCGCCGGACCTCCAGCGCCAGCACGAGACGCTCCGCCCGTCCGTCGCCGGAAAGGAAGGCGGCGCTCGAGGCGGGCCGCAGCGCGGGATGGGCCGCCTCCGCGGTACGCTCCACGTCGTGGGGATGATGCTTGCGGCCCCGGACGATCATCACCTCCTTGAGGCGTCCCGTCACGAACAGCTCCCCGTCGGCCATCACGCCGAGATCGCCGGTGCGGAGGAAGGGTCCCTCCTCCGTGCCGGCCAGCCGGGCGCCGAAGGTCTCCCCGCTCGCCTCCGGCTGCCCCCAGTAGCCCGCCGCGATGGACGGCCCCGCCAGCCAGATCTCCCCGGCGGCGCCCTCGGGGTGCACCGTCCGGGTCGCGGGATCGACGATGCGGAGCGTCACGTCGCTCGCGGGCCCGCCGCAGCCGACCCGGGGCGCATCCGTCCCCGTCCCTTCCGTACCCCCCGGCGCCGCCGGGACGGCCCGCACGACGGGGGACGCGTCGGGGCGTCCACCGGTGGCGAACAGCGTCGCCTCCGCCAGCCCGTAGCACGGGACGAAGGCCTCCCGCCGGAAGCCGAACGGCGCGAAGGCCTGCGCGAACCGATCGAGGGTCTCCGCGCGGACCGGCTCGGAGCCGACGAACGCGACCTCCCACCCGCGGAGATCCAGGCCCTCCCGAGCCGCCGGCGGGATGCGGTCGACGCAGAGGTCGTAGGCGAAGTTGGGCCCGCCGCTGGTGGTGGCCCCCAGGCGGCCGATCGCCTCGAGCCAGCGCCGCGGATCCACGAGGAACGCCTCGGGGGGCAGGATGGCCGCGGGGTAACCCACGTAGAGCGGCTGCAGGACGGTGCCCAGGAGCCCCATGTCGTGGAACATCGGCAGCCAGGTGACCACCCGGGATCGCTCGTTCTGGCCGAAGGCCTCCCGGATCATGCGCTGGTTGTGCAGCAGGTTCGCGTGGGTGAGCATCACCCCCCTGGGCGCCGCCGTGGAGCCGGAGGTGTACTGGAGCAGCGCCAGGTCGTCCGGCCCCGGGGCCCGGTCGTCCGGCTCGCCGCCCGCCGCGTCCTCCACGGCACCGAGGTGCAGGACCTCGGGCGGCTCTCCGGCGCCGACGCGCAGCCGGTCCTGCAGCGCCGGGCGGACAGCCTCGCCGGTCAGTGCGATCCGGGGACGGCAGTCCGCCACGATGGCATCCGCCCGGCCCGCCAGGCCCGCGCGACCGGCCGCGAGGGGCACCGCCACGGCACCGGCGTACTGGCAGCCCAGAAAGGCCACGATGAAGTCGAGTCCGGCGGGGAACACGAGCAGCACCCGCTCGCCCCGGGCGCCGCAGTCCCGCAGGCCGGCGCCGACGGCGCGCGCCCGCCGGAGCAGCTCCCCGTAGGTCAGCACCGCGGACTCCTCCCGTCCGTCCCGCAGGAAGGAGAACGCCTGGCGATCGGCCTGTCGATCGCCGCGCAGTTCGACCAGGTCGACGAGCGTGGAGGGACGCATGGTTTCCGTTTGAAGCCGTGACGCGCCGGGTGACGCAGGAGCCTGCCGGGCAAAATTACGGGGTGTCGCCGGAACTGTCAACCGACAGATGATACGCCACGGGTCCGTTTTCGGACACCGCCGCGGGCCCGCATACCGATCGCGGCAACGCGCACTCCCGCGGGCGACCCCCGGAGGGCCTGCGCCGCCCCTGCGCCGCTCCAGTATACTGCGGTGATGGCCCTCCCTCCGCGCACACGGCTCGGACCCTACGAGGTCCTCGAACCGATCGGGTCGGGGGGCATGGGCGAGGTGTACCGGGCCCGGGACACGAAGCTCGACCGGGACGTCGCGCTGAAGGTGCTGTCCGCCACGCTGAGCGGCGATCCCGAATCGATGGCCCGGTTCGAGCGCGAGGCCAAGGCCGTGGCCGCGCTCTCGCATCCCAACATCCTCGCGGTCCACGACTTCGGCGTGGATGGCGACGTCGCCTACACGGTCACCGAGCTTCTCGAAGGAGAGACGCTGCGCCGGAGGATGGGGGGAGCGGCCCTGCCCCTCCGCAAGGCGGTCGACTATGCCTCGCAGCTCGCGGGGGGCCTCGCCGCCGCGCACGACAAGGGGATCGTCCACCGCGATCTCAAGCCCGAGAACCTCTTCATCACCCGGGACGGCCGGCTGAAGATCCTGGACTTCGGCCTGGCCCGGGTGATGACCCCGGACGCCGAGACGCCTCTGACCCAGTCCCCCACTGCCGGCCCGGGAACCCAGCCCGGCACCGTCATGGGCACGGTGGGATACATGTCCCCGGAGCAGGTGCGAGGGCAGCCCGCGGATCCGCGCAGCGATCTCTTCGCTTTCGGCGCGATCCTCTACGAGATGCTCGCCGGCTCGCGCGCGTTCCCGGGGAAATCCGCCGCCGACACCATGAGCGCCATCCTCAAGGAGGACCCCCCCGGGCTCGCCGGGTCCGGCGAGTCGTTCCCGCCGGGGCTGGAGCGGATCGTCCTGCACTGCCTCGAGAAGGTGCCGGAGGAGAGATTCCAGTCCGCCCGGGACATCGGCTTCGCTCTGGAGACGCTCTCCGGACTTTCCGCCTCCGGCGTGCAGGCGCCCTTCCCGGAGAGGCCGTCCCCCCGGGATCGCAGGCGGGTCCTCACGGCGGCGGGGGTGATCGTCGCGCTCCTCGCCATCGGCGCGTCTTACGTCGCGGGGAGGCGCAGCGCGGGCACCGGCGCCCCGCCGGTCGTCGCGTTCCACCAGCTCAC
>JASFRI010000140.1:0-10126 GCA_050115015.1 Acidobacteriota bacterium | reverse complement strand
GGTGACGGTGATGTCGAGCTCGGGTGGGGCCGCGCCGTCGACCCATCCGCTGTCGAACCAGGCGGCGGACTCCTCGCCTATGGCGAAGGTGCCGAACATCTCCTGTCCGGACCCGCGGAAGCGGTAGAGGGCGACGCCGTGCACCGGCTCGCCGGGGACGCCGGCGGGGGACGGGATCACCGCGTCGAAGCCCACCAGGGCCACCTCCTGCGCGTCGCCGTACCGCTCGAGCGGCAGGGCGCGAAAGCCGCCCTGGAGGCCCCGGGCTGTGACCGGGCAGTCACAGAAGCCGTTGAGACAGCCGAACACGTACCGGCTGGCAAGGTCGAGGCGGTACGGCACGCTCGCGTTTCCCGAGACCGGCTGGGCCACGATCCGGAACCCGTCGGTGTAACAGGTGGCGCCCGGGATGCGGAGGGTGAGCCCCAGCTCGGGAAAGCCCGCGGCCCCCGCCGGGTCGGCCACGTAGCGCACGGGCTCCGCGCCGTCGAGGCTCAGGTCGAGGTGGCCGGACAGGTTGCCTCCCGATCGCGTCAGGCTGCCGGTTCCCGAGATCCGCAGCTCGCCGGTGGACGGGGCGGTCACGACCCACAGCAGGTCGTCGATCCGGTAGCGGACACCGCGGCGGTCGGCGGCCTCCGGGACCAGCCGCATCGTCCCGCGCAGGTCCTCCCCGACGAGGAGCGAGCAGCGGCAGGGAGGCAGACAGCCCTCCACGTAGCGGCTGTCGTCGGCCAGGCGGTAGGTGAGGACCGCCAGCCGTTCGTCCTCCTGGCCCGCGACGCTCGTGGCGGCCGGCAGGAGGAGGGCGGCGAGGACGAGGAACGAACGGACAATCCGTCGGACGGTCATCGAAGGCCCTCCTGGGTCACGGGTGGCGTGACCTCATTGTACGACGGTCCGCGCGCCGCGGCCAGGGGTCCGGACGGTACGGGATAATGCGCGGCCAGGGAGGGGCGATGGAACCGGGGGGGACTACGATCGGGACCGTGCCGCGGCCGGCCTGCATTCTCTGCGGGTCCGACGGCCGGCCGGCCTACGAGGGCCTCACCGACCGCCTGTACGGGGCGCCGGGGACCTGGCGGATGGTGGAGTGCCGCAACCCGGACTGCCGGCTCCTCTGGCTGGACCCGTCGCCGGCCGCGGAAGACCTTCCCCGGCTCTACGAGAGCTACTTCACCCACGAGGACCCTCCGCGACGGAGGACGATGTCCCGCCGCATCCTGCGCTGGCTGGAGCGTGGCTACCTCCACCGGGCCTACGGCTACCATCCGGACATGCCGGCCACCGGGCCGGCGCTGGCCGCCTCCCTGCTCCGGCTGCATCCCGGCAGGCGCGCCCAGGCCGACGCCATGGCCATGCACCTGGAGCACTGCGCCGGGGGGCGGCTCCTGGAGGTTGGGGTGGGCAACGGGGAGACGCTGCGTGGCCTGAGCGAGCTGGGGTGGCGCGCGCAGGGGATCGATCTCGACCCGCGTGCGGTGGCACGGGCGCGCGTCAGGGGACTGCGGGTGGATCACGGCACGCTGGAGGAGCAGGCGTTCGCCGGGGGCTCCTTCGACGCGGTCGTGTCCAGCCACGTCATCGAGCACGTCCCGGACCCGGTGGGGATGCTGCGCGAATGCCGCCGGGTCCTCCGTCGGGGCGGCTCGCTGGTGGTGCTGACCCCCAACGCGGAGTCCTTCGGCCGCCGGCACTTCGGCGCCGACTGGCGGGGCCTGGAGCCGCCCCGCCACCTGCACCTGTTCGGCGCGGCCTCCCTGGCCGCCGCGGCCCGGAAGGCCGGGTTCGGTCGGGTCACCTGCCGGTCCACGGAGCGCGCGAGCGCCATCCTGCTGGACAGCCGCCGCCTCCGCCGGGGCCGTCCCCTGGACCGGGGCTTCTCGGTCCGTCGCCGCGTGGCCATCGAGACGGCGTTCTTCCTGGAGTGGGCCCTCTGCCGGCTCCGTCCCTCCGCCGGCGAGGAGCTCCTGCTTCTCGCCCGGGACTGAGCGGCCCGCGGAGCCTCCCAGGCGGCGGCGCAGCAAAAGAAACGGTGCCACCCCGGGGGGGGCGCCCGGCCGCGACGGAGGCTCGCCCCATCCGGGGTCCATGCGCCCCATCCGGGTTCGCCGTGGGAGGTCCACCGGCATCCGGGACCGGTCCTTTAGGCCGGGCCCCTTGACTTCACGGGAGATGCGCCGTGGCATCGGGATTGCTCGCGAGTTGTCGGTTGCCGGGAAGGCCGGCGGAAAGGGAGGGGACATGGGGCGAGGGGAGTCCATCCGGTCACGGAGGAGAAGGCCCGGGATCGTACTGCTGGGGGTGGTCGCCGCGGCCGCGAGCTGCCTCGTGCTGGCGGAGACCGTGCACCAGCATCCCGACGAACGCCTCGACGCGCTCGTCCGGGAGGTGGTCGACGTGATCAACGTGGGCGATCCGGAGGAGCTGGTCGGGTTCGTGCGGGAGCACTACGGGGAGAACATGTTCGGCGACATGCCGGTGGAGGCCCATGCGGCGTTCCTGAAGAACGTGCACGACGGCAAGGGCCCCCTGGAGCTCTGCTGCTTCCGGCTCTCGGACCGCATCCCCGATAACATGGCGGTGGCGACGCTGCGCTCCCGCGACGACGTGTGGCTGTCCCTCCAGCTCCGCTTCGACGATGACGACCGGATCACGAGCTTCATGATCGTGGCCACCCGTCCGCCGACGGACTTCGTGGAGCTCGAGAAGCTCGACGACGCCGGGCTGGCCCGCGAGCTCGATGACTACCTGACGGAGCTCGAGAGGAAGGACGAGTTCTCCGGGACCGTCCTGGTGGCGCGGGACGGGGTGCCGCTGTTCCGGAAGGCCTACGGCCTGGCCAGCCGCGAGTTCGGCGTCCCGAACCGTCTGGACACCCGCTTCGGGCTCGGCTCGATGAACAAGATGTTCACCGCGGTGGCCATCGCGCAGCTGGTCGAGCAGGGGAAGCTTTCCTTCGACGATCCCATCGGGGAGCACCTTCCGCCGGGCTGGGTGAGCCCCGAGGTCGGGGAGAAGGTGCGCATCCGCCACCTGCTGAACCACACGTCGGGGTTCGGGGACTACCTGGAGCCGTTTCTCGAGCAGAACCACGAGAAGTTCCGGAGTCTCGACGACTACCGGGAGATCGTGGCCGGGGAGACCCTGGCGTTCGAGCCGGGGTCCCGCTGGGTCTACAGCAATACCGGGTTTCTCCTGCTTGGGGTGATCCTCCAGGAGGTCTCGGGGCAGGACTACTACGACTACATCCGGGAGAACATCTACCTGCCGGCGGGCATGAAGTACACGGACCACTACGACATCACCCGGGTGGTCCCGAACGTGGCGGAAGGCTACTGGAAGGAGGACGGGGAGTGGAGAAGGAACATCCTGCTCCGGGCGCCTGTCGGCACCTCCGCCGGCGGGGGCTACTCGACGGTGGACGATCTCCTCGCCTTCGACGTCGCGCTGCGATCCGGCAAGCTCGTGACGGCGGCCATGTGGGACCGGCTCGTCTCCCCGGACCCGGAGCGGAACTCCCCGGGATACGGCTACGGCTTCATCCTCAGCTCGCCCCCCCCGGATCGGGAGGTGGGGCATGGTGGGACGTACTACGGGGTCAGCGCACGGCTGTCGATGTTCCTGGACTCGGGCTACACCTTCGTGGCCCTCTGCAACGGCATGGGGGCCCAGACGGCGTACGCGAAGGTCCTGAGCCTCATCGCCAGGGTCAAGTGATGCGGCGCAGGCCCTTCCCTCAGTTCAGGTAGCCCAGCGCCCGCAGACGCTCCGCGTCCTCCTCCGACCATCCGTCCGCACCGGTCTCCGGTGCGTCCTTCCGGTCTCCCGTTGCAGGAACGGGTTCGACGAAGGCGGCGGTCCGGAATCCGGCGTCTCGCAGCTCCTCCGCCAGGAAGTGGAGCTCGTCGGGATAGTGGGGACGGGCGGCGGCGAACTGGCCGATGGAGCGATGCGGGAACCCGTGCTCCACCGGGTAGAGCCCGAGCAGCATCGAGAGGGTGGACGGCACCGTCGGCGAGGCGGTGGCGACATGGTTGTCGAAGATCCGGCCGGTGGCGGCCAGGGCATCCAGGTTCGGCGAGTTGTCACGCCCGTAGCCGTAGATCCCCAGATGGTCCCGCCGCAGGGTGTCCACGAGCACCAGCACGATGTCGGGCTTCCGGGCGAGCGGGGTGCGGCACGCCGTGCCCGGAAGCGTCACGGCCAGGAGTGGACAGCCGGCCAGCGAAGCCGTCCGGCGACCCCGGGACGATCCGGAGCCGTTGGCGGTACACACGGACGAGCTCATCAAGACCCTCCGTTTCCCGGGTCCACGAGGTCCCGGCGGGCCGGCGTGCCGCGACCGGGCCTCCCCCGGACGGCGATCGTCAGGCCGGCGAGGGTGAACGCACCGCCGATCCACTCCCGGGGGAGCACGGCGAAGGCGAACGTGGCGGGCGCAGCGACCGAGAGGACGTACTTCCAGGTCGTCGTGAGCGGCGGGTTCAGGAAGACGGTGAACCCCACGGTGGCGGCAGGCAGGTGACGCAGGAGCCAGGTCCAGATCAGGAATCCGAGAACGGTGCAGGGGACCGCGAGGTAGAGCAGGGCTCCCCAGGCGGCGGGATCGAGCTCTCTCCACTGGCGCCAGGCTCCGAGGGAGCCGAGCGGCAGGACCAACGCGGTCCCCGCGATGATGGAGAGGTAGGTCCACAGGACCGGCGAGGTGTGCCGCATCGGCTCCTTGCTCAGCACCGAGTAGCCGGACCAGGAGAGGGGTGCCAGCGCCGTGACGGCGATCAGCGTCGGGTAGGCCACCTCCAGCCCCTGCTTCCTGGACGACGCGATGATCCCCATGCCCACGGCGGCCACCGCGAACCCGGCGACACGGGCCGTGGTGATCCGCTCCCCGAGAGTGGCCGCCGCCAGGAGCATGACGAACAGCGGCACGAGGGTCGTGGTCAGGGAGGCCACCGGTGCGGGCACGCCGTGCTGCTGGCCGTAGTAGAGCGCCAGGTTGTAGGCGGGCACCGCCAGGGCGCCGCAGGCCAGGAGGCGCGGGGCGTGCGACCGGAGCAGGGCCATCGAATCCCGGAAGCGAAATCCGAAGCAGTAGACGGCGCAGAGCACCGCCGCGGTCAGGAAGCGGGCGACGGTCAGGCCGATCCAGTCGAACCGCTGGGGAGCACCGTCCCTTCCCAGCAGGTACGCGATGGCGATGAAGCTGTTGCTCCAGATGTTGAACAGCAGCAGCGTGCATGCCAGCAGGACCCATCGTGGGGGACGGTCGAGGATCTGGGCCATCCGCCGAGGATATCATCCACATCCTGCCGGCGGCCCAGGTGCGGGCCGGTCCTCAGAGGTCGCAGACCCCCACGAGCTGCGGCGCGCAAGCTGCAGGGCTGGGCGGGCGGGAGAGCCCGTCGCCGTCGAACCCGTAGCCCCCCTCCCGGGAGGCGCTGCGCGGCACCACCAGGTAGTAGGCGCTTCCCGACGCCGGGGTCAGGGTCTCGGTGAGCACGTCGCCGGTGGAGCAGGTCCTGGGGGTGTGGCTCGTGAAATCCCCCAGGGCTCCCTCGTAGATGGCGTAGTCGCCATCGTCGCCGCGGCAGGAGCTCCCCCAGCTCAGCGTGATGTCTCCGCCGCCGGCCGGCTCCACCAGAAGCTGGGCGCCGGGGATGAACATCCCGTCGGGCACCGCGCCGGCGGGAGGCGGTGGCGGCTCGCCCACGGCGAAATCCTCGTCGGAGATGTCGAAGAAGATACCGTCGGAGCACGCCACCCGCACCCGGGCGAGATCCGTGGTCACCCCCGGAACCGTGACCGTCTCGGAGCCGTCGTTCGGCGTGTCGGCGGCCAGCACCTCCGGGAAGGAGGCGCCCCGGTCGGTGGAGAGGAGGATATCCACCGTGGGGCAGTCCACCGGCGGCAGGTCCGTGTTCGCGACGTCCCAGGTCACCAGCTCATCCGTGCCGGACACCCAGGCCGTTGCGGTGTTCGGTGCCGTCACCTGAAAAGGCCCGGACCCGGCGTCGACGACGACGTCCGCCGTGTCGTGGTCCGCACCACCGCCCCCGGGACGGTTGTCCCGGACGGTGAGCCGGAAGGTCAGCGTGCGGCCGTACGACGGCAGGAGCTCGCCGATGGTCTGCACGTTCTCCTGCAGATCCGAGAGCTGCGGGAAGGTCCGGCACGGAGATGACGTCGGCAGGAACGACCGGAAGATCGGGGCGTCCCCGCTGGGAGCGCCCGGAGGGCCCGCCGGACCGAGGTTGTACTGCTCCCAGGCATAGGTGAGTGCCGCCTGATCTTCCACGTCGACGGCGGAGCCGCACAGCACGAAGGGCGTGCCGAGCGGGATGACGTGGTCCGGGCCCGCGTCGACCACCGGCGGGAGGTTCCCGGTCACCGTCTGGGCGGCGCAGCTGTTGCCGGTTCCGTCCACGGTGTAGATCACGATCTGATCGAAGCTGCGAACATGGAAGTAGTCGTCGCTATGGTCCTGCAGGTCCTGGGAGCCGCAGATCCCCGCGTAGCCCATGATCGTGGACGCGCTGCCGGGTTCGTAGGCGGAGCTCGGGCTCCGGTTACCGCTGCAGGAGCCCGCGTTGCCGTTGAACGTATGCGCCGCCCCCCACTGGTGACCCATCTCGTGAGCGACGTAGTCGATGTAGAACGGATCGCCGATGGGGGCCGGGAGGCCGGTGACACCCTGTGCCTTGCCGCTGCCGCAGGCCACCCCGAGCCCGGCGATCCCCCCCCCGCCCGTGCTGAACACGTGCCCGATGTCGTAGTTCGCCGAGCCGATGACGCTGTCGAGGTTCCCCTGGTTCTGCGACAGCATCACGAACCCGTTGTTGTTCGTGTACGGGTCGGTGTTCGGGTTCGTGTAGAGGATCTGGTCGTTGTCCGCCACAAGCTCCATCCGGATCGCCACGTCGCGCTCGTAAACGGCGTTCACGCGGTTGATCGCGGTGGTGACGGCGGCCAGGGCCAGCGGGACCGTCCCGCCGTGAAAGGCCGTGTACTCGCCGGTGGCCGCGACGGCCAGCCGGTAGGTGCGCAGGAGCTTGCCCGAGCTGGCCTCGATCGCCGCCTCCGTGGCCACGGGCTCTCCCTCAACCGGGCAGGGGTAGGCCCCCTCCCGGGGGCTGCGGGCGTCCCGCTTCCAGTAGCTGATGTGCTCCCCGGGAGCGCCGCCCCGCAACGGGTCGACGTAGAGGGTCCCGGCGCTGGAGAGCACGATGGCGTGGAAACCGGCAGGCGACCGGTCGGCCCGGAGCGTCGCCGCGGGATCGTCGATCCCCCGGCCCGCGAAGGTGCGGATCTCCGGGTAGCGCGCACCCAGCGCGGGGGCCAGGATCGGGGACTCCTCCACCCGGAAGCGGCCGAAGCCCCCGCCGGGGAGCGGCAGATCGAGGGTCGTCCCGGGCTCTCCCGTTCCCTCCATCGGTGCCGCCGCCAGCCGCTCCGCCAGCAGGTCCTCGTCGAGGGCGACGAGACGGTAGCGACCGGGGAGGGGCGCGCCGCCGCCGGGGACCACCGCCGGGGCGCCGGGGACATCCCGCCAGAGGCCGGCCTCGGGAGCCGCGACGGCCGGGAGCATGAGAACGGACAGCGAGACCAGCAAAACCGCGGAGCGAGTGCCCTGGCGCACGAATGACCCCCCTCGAGGCGCGTTCAACGCGACTTCCGGGAATCTACCGCTGCGTCCGGCGCGCCGCCACCGCGGAGAGTCCCGAGGCGGAGGGCCCCGGGCGCAAGGGAGGCGTCAGCCCTTGCGCTTCAGGCGGCGGATCAGCTGGTCGCGGGTGCTGGAAGCGAAGGTGCGCTGCATGTCCTCGATGGAGCGCGGCCGGCTGGTGTTCTTCTCGGAGTCCTCCTCCACCTTCTCCCGGCGGCGCTCCTCGGCCTCGAACTCCTTCGCCGTCTCCTGGATGGCGCGGAGCATCCGCTGGCGGGTGACCTGCCCGACGACGTGATCGCCCTCGAGCACGGGAAGCACCGGGAAGTTCGTCTCGAGGAACAGCTTCGAGATGCGGAACAGGTCCATGTCCGGCGCCAGGCACTCCGGAAGCGGCGACATGAACTCCCGCACCGTGCCCGACTCCTCCTCGTGGTACGCCGACAGCGTCAGCACCCGCAGGCAGTCCTTCTCGGTGAGGAGGCCGACGAGCCGACGGCCGTCCAGCACGAGCGCGCCGGAGACGTGGCGTGCCGCCATGAGCCGGATCGCCTCGATCATCTCCATGTCCGGGTGCAGCGTCAGGGACTCCGCGGTCATCAGATCGCGGGCCACCAGAATCCGGGTTTCCGTCATGGGACACCTCCGGGCCGGGCCTCCAGGGACCCTGCCGGCCTCCGATCGGTCCGTTCAAATTATGCCATATCATGAGCTTGCGTGCCGGCCGCCCGGCGACGGAGGAACCGGGTTGCCAGCCGCGCCCTTCTAAGTCAAAATGCTTGTTCCTCCGATTCACAAGGCGGTTCGACTGGCCGGGCCGCCGCTCACAGGTCGACAGAACGATGCCGGAACACAAGGTCAAGAGAGGCCTGAACCTCCCGATCCAGGGGGCGCCCGTGCAGCAGGTGGAGCCGGGGCGCTCCGTGAGCCGGGTGGCCGTCCTCGGGGCGGACTACGTGGGGATGCGGCCGACGATGCACGTGAGCGTCGGCGATTCCGTGCGGCGCGGACAGCTGCTCTTCGAGGACAAGAAGATCCCGGGGGTGCGGTTCACCGCCCCGGGGGCCGGGAAGGTGGTGGCCGTCCACCGCGGGGAGCGCCGTGCCTTCCAGTCGGTGGTGATCGAGCTCGACGCGGCGGAGCGCTCCGGGCGATCCGAGGACGTCCCTTTCCGCGCCTACACGAACAAGGGGGCCGCGTCGCTGACCGCCGATGAGGTCAAGGAGCTGCTGGTGGAGTCCGGCCTCTGGGCGGCCCTGCGGGCGCGACCGTTCTCACGGACGGCGGACCCGACAGGGCGTCCCCACTCGATCTTCGTGAACGCGATGGACACGAACCCGCTCGCCCCGGACCTGGACCCCGTGGTGCAGGGACGGGAGCAGGACCTGCAGCGGGGACTGGCGGCCCTCTCGAAGCTCACCGACGGACCCGTCTACGTCTGCACATCCGCGGCGAGCCGCATCCAGGTCCCCTCCGCCGAGCGCGTGCGGCACGAGCGCTTCCGCGGGCCGCACCCGGCGGGGACCGCGGGCCTGCACATCCACCGTCTCGACCCGGTGGGACGGGCAAAGACCGTCTGGCACGCGGGGGTCCAGGACGTCCTGGCGATGGGGCAACTGTTCGCCAGGGGCACCCTCGACGTGGACCGGACGATCTCGCTGGCCGGCCCCGGAATAACCCGGCCCCGGCTCGTCCGCACCCGTCTCGGCGCGTCGACGGAGGAGCTCCTCGCGGGTGAGGAGATCGCGGGGGAGGCCCGGGTGCTCTCCGGCTCCGTCCTGTCCGGAAGACAGGCGATGGGAGAGCGTCACGGCTACCTCGGGCGGTACCACCAGCAGATCTCGGTGATCCACGAGGACCGGAAGCGCTCCTTCCTGGGCTGGATGGCCCCCGGCTTCGACACCTACTCCGTCATCCCGGCGTTCGCCTCCGCGCTCGTGCCGGGCAAGAAGTTCGCGTTCACCACCTCCACCCACGGGTCCCGCCGCGCCATCGTCCCCATCGGGATGTACGAGAAGGTGATGCCGATGGACATCGAGCCGACCTTCCTGCTCAAGGCGCTCGTCACCAAGGACCTGGAGCGCGCGGAGGAGCTCGGCGCCCTCGAGCTGGACGAGGAGGATCTGGCGCTCTGCACGTTCGTCTGTCCGGGCAAGGAGGATTACGGTCCCCATCTTCGCGAGGTCCTGACCACGCTGGAGAAGGAAGGCTGATGGGTTTCCTGCGTTCCATCCTCGATCGGCAAGGCAAGCTCTTCCACAAGGGGGGGAAGCTCGAGAAGCTCTACCCTCTCTGGGAGGCGGGAGACACGTTCCTGTTCACGCCAGGCAGCGTGACCCGCACCGCCTCCCACGTCCGCGACGGGCTCGATCTCAAGCGGATGATGATCACCGTGGTGATCGCCCTGGCCGGCTGCGTCTACATGGCGATGTACAACACCGGCTATCAGGCGCACCGGGC
>JASFRI010000139.1:0-10132 GCA_050115015.1 Acidobacteriota bacterium | reverse complement strand
CCACCGGGGCGGGATCCCGGGTTGCCGGTCGCCCCCCGCCGGAGGGCTCATTCCCCGGCGGTCTCGGAGGAGGGTTCCCGGCCGCCGGTCAGGCCGTACTTGCGGGCGAAGTAACGGAAGGACCGGAACGACATGCCCAGGGCCTTCGCGGCGTGGGACTGCACGCCGTTCGCCCGCGCCAGGGCGGCGCGCATGAACGCCTCCCGCCGGCCCTCCAGGTGAACCTCCAGGTCGAACTCCCCGACGGGAAGCTCCGGCTCTTCCTCCGGAGCGTGGCTCTCCCCGGCGAGACGAAGCTCCCGTGGCAGGGATTCCGGTGTGATCACCGGCGACAGCTCCAGCGCCACCGCGCGCTCGATCACGTTCTCCAGCTCCCGGACGTTCCCCGGCCAGCGGTAGCGGCTCAACAGCTCCATGGCCTCGTCCGAGATGCGCCCGATGGGCTTTCCCATCGACTCCCGGAATCGGGTCAGGAAGTACTCGGCCAGCAGCGAGATGTCCCCCGGGCGCATGCGGAGCGGCGGCACGTGGATCGGGATGACGTTGATCCGGTAGAAGAGGTCCTCGCGGAAGCGGCCCTCCCGGACCATGGCCTCGAGGTCCCGGTTCGTCGCGGCCACCACCCGGGCATCCACGGCGATCTCCTCCGTCCCGCCGACCCGCCGGATGCGGCGCTCCTGGAGGACCCGCAGGAGCTTCACCTGCATGGCACTGCTCGTCTCGCCGATCTCGTCCAGCAGGATGGTCCCGCCGTCCGCCACCTCGAACAGGCCCAGCTTCGCCTGGACCGCCCCCGTGAAGGCCCCCTTCACGTGGCCGAACAGCTCCGATTCCAGGAGATTGTCGGGCATCGCCCCGCAGTTGACCGACACGAAGTCCCCCTCCCGGCGCGGGCTGTTGGCATGGATGGCCCGGGCGATGAGCTCCTTGCCGGTCCCGCTCTCCCCGTGGACCAGGATCGTCGAGCTGGTGGCGGCAACGCGGCGGACCATCTCGAGCACGTCCTGCATGGCATCGCTGCGCCCGACGATCTCCTCGAAGCCGTAGCGGGTGCCGAGCGCCTCGCGGAGGGAGGCATTCTCCGCCTCGAGCTGCCGCTCCCGGATCAGGGTCCGGATGCGGGCCAGGAGGAGCTGCTCCCAGCCGGACCCCTTGGGCACGAGATCCCGGGCGCCGCCGATCTGCAGCGCCTCGATGGCCACCTCCAGGGACGCGAAGGCCGTGAGGATGACCACGGGAACGTCGATCCCGCTGGTCTGGAGGTGGCGCAGGAGGTCGAGGCCGGTGAAGCCCTTCATCCGGATGTCCGTGACGACGATGTCGTAGGCCGTGTCCGCGAGCCGGGACTTCGCCTCGTTCTCGGTTCCGGCCGTGTCGCACACGAGGCCCTCGCGGCGCAGCAGGTGTGAGACCGTCGTGCGCATGCTCGCCTCGTCATCCACGAAGAGGATGTGGGCGTGGGCGGCGCGGGTCATGCGGTGGCCCGCGCTTCCACCGTCTGCGCCGGCAGCCGGATGGTGAAGCAGCTCCCGGCCCCGGGACGGCTGTCCACGTGCAGTTTTCCTCCGAGCTGCTGGACGTTCCGGTAGACGATGGCCAGCCCGAGCCCGGTCCCCTCCGGGAACTGGGTCTCGAAGGGCTGGATGAAACGCTGGATCTCCGAAGGCTCCATGCCGATCCCCTCGTCCTGGAAGCTGATCTCCGGCCCTTCCCCGGCAGGCACCCGGATCCGGATCAGCAGCCGCCCCCCCTCGGGCATCGCCCGCAGGGAGTTCTTCGCCAGGTTCCAGAATATCTGCTTCATCTGGTTCTCGTCGAACCGATACGGGATCGATGCGGGCCGGAAATCCGTCTCGATGCGGTGGTCCTCCCGCAGCTCGTCGCTGTTGCGCAGCAGCACGAGGGACTCCGACAGCACCCGGGCCAGGTCGCCGTCATCCGGCTGGAAGCGGCCCGGGCGCGCGAACAGCAGGAAGTCGCGGATCGTGTCGTCCAGGCGCCGGGATTCCGCCAGCACGACCTTCATCAGATCCTCCTGCGACCGGTCGAGGTCCAGCTCGGACTTCAGGATCCGGATCGAGCCGGACATGGAGGCCAGCGGGTTCCGGAGCTCGTGGGCCATTCCCGCGGCCATGCGCCCCAGGACCGACATCTGGTCCTTCAGACGCAACTCCTCCTCCAGGGCCCGGATCTCGGTGAGGTCCTGGAAGATGAAGATGTAGCCCCGCGCCGCGCCGGCGCGATCGCGCAGCACCTGCACGGCCATGCCCAGAAACAGGTGCTCCCCCCGCGCGTTCGTGTAGCGGCGCTCGAAGCGGTGTCGGGGCCGGTCGACGAGCTTCGAGGACACCTCGCGCAGGAAATCCGGCGATTCCCCCAGCAGCCCGTGCACGGGCCTGCCGAGCTGCGAGGCCAGCGTGTACCCGGTGATCGCCTCCGCCGCGTGGTTGACGAAGGTGACGTCGCCCTCGGTATCGGTGGTCACGATGCCGCTGTGGATGCTGTCGATGATGTTGCGGTGCAGCACCTGGAGCGCCGCCAGGTCCTCCTGGCGCTCCGCCAGCTCCGCGCCCGTCTGCCGGAGCTTCTCGGTGAGCGCCGAGCTCAGGTAGGCCACCGCGAGGAACCCGAGCAGGTGGGCGACCAGGGCGTAGGTCAGCTGCTTGTCGCCGGGAGGGACCGGCGCTGGCCCCGGGTATCCGGGAAGCAGGCCCTCGTACCGCAGCAGGACCAGCATCGCGTAGGCGACCCAGCTGCTGGCCGCGGCGATCCACGCACCCCGCCGGAACAGGATGATGCTCGCGGTGATGATCGTGAGGATATAGAGGAACGAGAAGGCCGAGCCGACCCCTCCGGTGATGTAGACGAGGCCGGTCACCAGGAGGATGTCCCCGACCACCTGGAGGTATGCGAAGCCTGCCCGGCTCCGGAAGCGGAGATAGCCCAGCGCATACACCAGCGTCAGCAGGTAGGTGGCCCCGGTGAGGTAGTAGAAGGGCTTGAGGGTGAGGGCCGGGCGGAAGGTGAGCTCGATCAGGAAGGCCGAGAGCATCAGCGTCGTCGCGACGACGACGCGGAGGATCATCAGCCATCGTAGCGAGCGATGGATGTCGGGCCGGTCGTTCATGAGAGCGGCGTCCCGTCGGAGGACGCTCCGGACCCGGCGGCTCATCGCCGCCGGGCCCGGTCACAGCGGGATTGCGTTCCCTGCGTCAACCGATCTTGGAGATCAGCTCGAAGATCGGCATGTACATCGAGATCACGATGCCCCCGATGACCACACCGAGGAACGCGATCATGACCGGCTCCAGGAGGGTCAGGAGGTTCGCCACAGCCTCGTCCACCTCGTCCTCGTAGAAGTCGGCGATCTTCTGCAGCATGGCATCGAGCGCTCCGGTCTGCTCGCCGACGCCGATCATCTGCACCACCATGGCCGGGAACACCTGGGTCTCCCGGAGCGGGTCCGAGATGGTCTTTCCCTCCTCGATGCTCTTGCGGGTCGCCATGATGGCGTCCTCGATGATGGCGTTTCCGGCGGTCTTCGCGGTGATCTCGAGGCCGTCCAGGATGGGGACGCCGGACGAGATCAGCGTCCCGAGGGTGCGGCAGAAGCGCGCCACGGCGATCTTCCGCAGGACCACTCCGAGGACGGGCATTCGCAGCAGGAGGCTGTCCAGCTGCCGGCGGCCGTTGTACGTCGCGTGGTAGCGCCGCAGCAGGAACACGACCAGCCCGATGGCGATCAGGATGAGCCACCAGAAGGTGCCCAGGAAGTGGCTCAGGGCGATGGTGATCCGGGTCGGGAGCGGCAGCAGCGCACCCGCGGCCAGGCTCTCGAACAGCGTTGCGAACACCGGGATGACCCAGACGAGGATCACCCACACGACCCCGATGGCGATCACGATGATCGCCGTGGGATAGATGAGGGCCTTTCTCACCGAGGAGATCAGCTTGACCTTCTTCTCGATGTACTCCGACAGCCGCTGCAGGATGGTGTCGAGGATACCGCCCGACTCCCCCGCCGCGATCATGTTCACGAACAGGTCGTCGAAGACCTTCGGGTGCTTGCGCAGGGCGTCCGCCAGGGTCGCGCCGCCCTCGACGTCCTGCCGCACGGTGAACAGCACCTTCTGGAAGGCACGGTTCGCCTGCTGGCTTCCCAGGATCTCCAGGCACTGGACCAGCGGCAGCCCCGCATCGATCATCACCGAGAACTGGCGGGTGAAGATGGCGATCTCCTTCGCCTTCACGCCGCCGCCGAACTTCGGCAGGGCAATCTCCTTGCCCTTCTCGGTCACCGCGGTGACGATGATCGACTGGCGGCGCAGGTTCGCGATCACCGCGTCCTTGCTGTCCGCCTGCATCACCCCTTCCTGGGTGACACCGCTCTTGTTCTTACCCTTCCAGCTGAACTGGGCCATGCTCCCGCACCTCCGTTAGGACGTCCCCGTCCGGCCCGTCTACCGGCGGACCGGGCGTCGCTTGTCCAACCCCTGAGCCTCGGCGCCCAGGACCCCCGCGCCGCGGTTGATCATATCCTGGAGCTCGTCCGGATTGGAGGAGCGGGCCAGGGCCGTGGCCAGCGTGATCTGCTTCTTCATGTAGAGCGTCGCGAGACACTGGTTAAAGGTCTGCATCCCGAACTGCGCCTGGCCGGTCTGCATCATCGAGTAGATCTGGTGGATCTTGTCCTCCCGGACCAGGTTCCGGATGGCGGAGTTGGGCACCAGGATCTCCATGGCGAGCACCCGACCCTGGTTGCTGGCCCGCGGCAGCAGCGCCTGGCACATGATCCCCTCCAGCACGAAGGAGAGCTGCGCGCGAATCTGCGCCTGCTGATGGGAAGGGAACACGTCGATGATCCGGTTGATGGTCTGCACCGCGGAGTTCGTGTGCAGGGTGGCGAAGGTCAGATGCCCGGTCTCCGCGATGCGCAGCGCCGCCTCGATGGTCTCCAGGTCACGCATCTCGCCGATGAGGACGACGTCGGGGTCCTCGCGCAGCACCGACTTGAGGGCGTTCGAGTAGGAATGGGTGTCGCTGTGCAGCTCCCGCTGGTTCACCACGCACTTCTTGTGGGAGTGCAGGTACTCCACCGGGTCCTCGATGGTGACGATGTGCTCGTGGCGCTCGCTGTTGACCTTGTCGAGCATCGCGGCGAGGGTGGTCGATTTTCCGGAGCCGGTAGGCCCGGTGACGAGGATGAGTCCGCGGGGCTTCTCGCAGAGCTTGCTGACCACGTCCGGAAGCCCCAGATCCCGGAACGACTTGATCTCCCACGGAATGGTCCGGAACGCTCCGGCGACCGCACCCCGCTGGCTGAACACGTTGGCCCGGAACCGGGCGAGCCCCTTCACGCCGAACGACAGGTCCAGCTCCATGCTCTCCTCGAAACGGTGCTTCTGGTTGTCCGTGAGCACGCTGTAGACGAGGCTCTTGGTCTCCGTGGCCGTGAGCGGGGGAAGCTGCAGGGGGACCAGCTTGCCGTCGATCCGGATCTGCGGCGGTGAGTTCGTGGTGACGTGCAGATCCGTGCCGCCCTGTTCGACCAGGGTCTTCAGCAGCTGGTGTAGCGTAACGGCCATGGAAGCGTCTCCTCGCGGCAACCGGTGCCGCGCATGGCGATCAGATCACGGTCTCCCGGACGACCTCCTCGATGGTGGTCACCCCGTCCCGGAGCTTCTGGAGGCCACTCCCCCTGAGGGTGATCATACCCTGCTCGATCGCCTTCTTTCTCAGCTCGACGGACGAGGCCCCGCAGAGAACCAGCTCGCGGATCTCGTCGTCGATGTCCATCACCTCGTACAGACCGACGCGGCCCTTGTATCCCGTGTTGTTGCACAGGCCGCATCCGCGGCCCTTGAACACCTTCACCTTGGGCGCCTCGTCGGCGTCGAACCCGATGTCCACCAGCGCCTGCGGCGGCAGGTGGATCTCCTCCTTGCACTCCGAGCACACCCGCCGGATGAGGCGCTGGGCGCAGATCAGGTTGACCGACGTGGCCACGAGGAAGGGCTCGATCCCCATGTTCATCAGGCGGTTGATGGTGGAGGGCGCGTCGTTGGTGTGCAGCGTGGAGAGTACGAGATGGCCGGTGAGCGCCGCCTTGACCGCGATCTCCGCGGTCTCGAAGTCGCGGATCTCTCCCACCAGGATGATGTTCGGATCCTGTCGCAGGAAGGAGCGCAGCGACGCCGCGAAGTTCAGACCGATGCTCTCCTTCATCTGAACCTGGTTGATCCCGTGAAGGTTGAACTCCACCGGGTCCTCCGCGGTCATGATGTTCGTCTCGGGAGTGTTGACCCGGCTGATGGACGAGTACAGGGTGTTCGTCTTTCCCGATCCGGTGGGGCCGGTCACCAGCACCATCCCGTAGGGCTTGAAGATCGCATGCTCGAACTTCTTCAGCGACAGCGTCTCGAACCCCAGCCGGGTCATGTCCAGCATGAGGTTCTCCTTGTCGAGGAGCCGGAGAACGATCTTCTCGCCGAAGAGGGTCGGGAGCACGGAGACACGATAGTCCATCTCCCGGTTCTTTCCCTGCATCTTCATCTTGATCTTGATCCGGCCGTCCTGCGGCAGGCGCTTCTCCGCGATGTCGAGCTTCGCCATGATCTTGATGCGCGAGATGATGGCATCGCGGAGCTTGAGCGGCGGATTCATGATCTCGTAGAGCACGCCGTCGATCCGGAACCGCACCCGGAAGTCCTTCTCGTACGGCTCGATGTGGATGTCGCTCGCCGTCCGCTTGATGGAGTCGGTGAGGATCAGGTTCACGAGCTTGACGACGGGGGCGTCCTCGGTGGCCGCCTCCAGGCTCGCCAGGTCGACGTCCTCCTCTTCGTCCATCAGCTCGAGATCGGCCGCGCTCTCCGTCTCGGCCATCTCGTCCATGACCTTCTTCAGCTCCAGCTCGTGGCTCGAGCCGTAGTACTTGTCGATGGCCTCCTTGATGGCCATCTCCGACGCCACCACGGGGTCGACGTTGTACCCGGTCATGAACTTGATGTCGTCCATGGCGAACACGTTCGTCGGGTCCACCATGGCGATGGTCAGGGTGGCGCCGGTGCGCCGGATCGGCAGGATGAGGTACTTCTGCGCCACCTCCGAGGGGATCAGCTTCACCACCGACTCGTCGATCTGCGTCTCCCGGAGGTTGACAGAGGCGACACCGTACTGCTTCGAGAGCAGATCGGTGATGTCCTCCTCGCGGACGAACCCCATCTTGACGAGGTTGAAGCCCAGCTTCCCACCTTCCGTCTTCTGGTGCTCGAGCGCCTGGTTCAACTGATCCTGGGTGAGCAGGCGTGCCTTGATCAGCATCTCACCCAGCTTGATCGTCATCGATGAACCTCTCGGTGTCGCATCCCGGGCACGTCGGGGACCGTGCCCTTCGCTTCGGAGGCGGGGTTTCCGGATGGACCGGATTCCGCGGTCGGCAAGACATCCGGGCCGATGAGGCCCCGGTGGGGTTCGAGGCCGGGCAACGACTCGGCCCGGCGTGGTTTCTGCGACTGCCCGGGTCCTGAAAAGCGACCCCGCTCCATTCTAGGTTCGCCCCGAAAGACTGTCAAGAACTCAGACTTTTCAATGGTTTCCGCGATCCGGCGGCGACGGCGGCAACGGCTTGACGGTGCGGATCCCGGCACCTAGGATCCACCCGGTCCGGCGGGGACCCCAGGGCTGGATCCCACCAGCGGGCAGGAGGCGGCCATCGAGAGTCCAGGGGAGCGAGGGTGGGAGGTGGCCTCGATCTTCCTGGCCACGCGGATCCCGATCTTCCTGCTCGCATGGCTCGCCACCGGGCTGCTCGCCTCCGGCGACGCCGCCCAGCCCGGGAACCTCCATCATTACCGCAGCGATGCCCGCGCGTTGCAGGCCTGGGTCCACTGGGACGCCGAGTGGTACCTCCTCATCGCCGAGCGAGGCTACGGCGCCCTGCAGGAGCGCCCGGATCTGGCACCTCGCAACCGGCCCGAGGACACCTCGGGCTTCTTCCCGCTCTATCCGGGTGCGATCCACGCGCTGGTCACGCTGTCGGGGGGATGGATCTCCCCCCTGGTGGCGGCGCTGCTGATCTCCAACGCTGCCATGCTCGGCCTCCTCTACGCCATGCAGGCGTGGCTGACCCCGAGGCTCGGCGAGCCGGCCGCCCGGGCGGCCGGCATCGCCCTGGCGACGTTCCCGACGACCCTGTTCCTCTCCGCCCCGTACTCCGAGTCGCTCTTCCTGCTCCTCGCGGTGGGGACACTGCTGTCCGCCGACCGTGGCCGCACGCTGCTCTCGGGGCTCCTCGGGGCCGCCGCCGCGCTGAGCCGCCCGATCGGGTTCCTCCTGGTGCTCCCCCTCCTGTTCCGCTCCCGGGGCGGCTGGAGTACGCGCCTGGCGGCGGCGGGCCCCGCGCTGGGGCTGGGCGCTCAGGCCGCGTTCTGCGGCCTCGTGTTCGGGGATCCGCTCGCCTTCGTGGCCCGGCAGGAGCGCTGGCGCGGCACCGTCGGGCCCCCCTGGACCTTTCTCGTGGAGTTCCTGCGCGACCCGCACCCCCACGGTGCCAGCGGCTCCGTGGTCGACCTGACCATGGCGCTGCTCTGCCTCGCGCTCCTTCCGGTGGTCTTCCGCCGGGTGGGGATCGGCCCCGGCCTCTACGCCACCGCGGCGCTCCTGCTGCCCCTCTCCTCCGGCCTGTTCTCCTTCAGCCGGCTGGCGCTGGGAGCGTTCCCGCTGTTCGGCGCCCTCGGCTGGCTCGCAGGGCGGCAGCCGAGGCTGCGCCTCGCCTACCTCGCCCTGAGCCTGCCCTTCGCGGGGTTCTTCACGGCGCTGTACGCCACGGGATGGTGGGTGGGGTGATCGGAGCCGGGCCCCGGGGATCGACCGGCGGTGGCCCCGGCGGGCTCAGCCCTTGCGCGGCGCCGTCGCCGGCACGGCCCGCTCCTCGTCGGAGGCCGGGAAGCGCAGCACGTTCGCCGCGACCTCGCCCCCCCGTGCCAGCGGCACCCGAGGGCTCCGCAGGTTGACGCGGCCCTGGAAGCAGCGAACGCACCCCTCGTAGGTCCGGTTCAGCACCCGGTAGTTGCAGTCCGCCAGCGGGTACCAGACGCCGAACTTCTCGCAGAAGAAGTCGTCGTCCGGTGCGCGATGGCTGCAGCTGAGGGGTTCGTTCTGGCTCATAGAACGCTCATTATACGGTCCGGGGGAGCCCCGGGCCAGCGCTCCGGGGCCGGGCGCGGGACCGGGCCCCTCCGCCGGCGGCACGGCGCCGCAGGGTGCGGAACGAGGCCGGCGCGGATGCCGCGCCGGCCGCCCCACCTTACTCGCGTGCTCAGATGCCGCGCGGGAGGCGGGCCGCCAGGGGAGCCGGCAGGCCGGCCTCGATGATGCGGGCCATGGCGCTCTCGACCGCGTAGGCGACGCGCCGGTACTCCACCTGCCCCGACCCCGTGTCCAGGATGGCGTAGCATGCGCGGGGGTTCCCGTCCCGCGGCTGCCCGATGGACCCCGGGTTGATCAGGTGCCGCCGGCCGTTCACCAGCGGCACGACGCCGCCGTCCACCGTCGGGGGGCCCACCGCCTCCAGGTCCTCTCCCTGGAAGCCGATGACCATCGGATAGTGGGTATGCCCGAACAGGCAGAGGCGGAAGCCGCCGAGCTCGAAGGCCAGCAGTGCATCCTCGTGCCCGAGAATGTAGGCCTCCTCGTCGAAGGGGGCGCCGTGGGAGAGCAGCACCGTGGGCTCCCCCTCGGGGCAGCAGGGTCCCTCGGGCAGGCAGCGCAGCCATTCGCGGTGGTCCGCCTCGAGGACCTCACGCGTCCACAGGGCCGACTCTCTCGCCAGGGGATTGAAGTGCTCGCCGTCGGTGATCCCCGCCACCACCTTGTCGTGGTTTCCGCGGACGATCCGGTCGGGGTCAAGCTCGCGGATGCTCTGGATCACGGCGTTGGGATCGGCACCGTAACCCACCAGATCGCCCAGGATCAGGCTCCGGTCCCAGGCCTGCGACGCCGCATCCGCCAGGACGGCGTCGAGGGCCTCGCGATTCGCGTGGATGTCGCTCAGGACGAGGTATCGCAACGGGATCTCCGGGCGGGAAGGTAGCACCCGCCGACCCACCCGAGCAAGCCGGACCTCACCCCC
>JASFRI010000138.1:0-10132 GCA_050115015.1 Acidobacteriota bacterium | reverse complement strand
GGGCGGAACGCTCCTCGTCCCTCCCAAGGAGATCCCGAAGGTGGGCCGATTCGCGGTGTTCCGGGATCCCGGCGGCGCGGGACTCGCGATCATCCAGCTCGGCTAGAAATCCCCGGGATCAGGGCCCGCCGCACCCCGCCGGCTGGGGTCGTGGCATCCCCATCCCGTCGCTGCCCGGGCCGCTGGCGGCGCAGCCGTTGGCGGCCTGGACGATGTAATAGAACAGTTCTCCGGACGCGGGAGCCGCCGGATCCAACCAGCTCAGCGCCCCCTGCACCTCCGCCACGCAGGAATATCCGTATCCGGACGGTGCGCCGCTGCCCCGGGCCACCCGGTAGCGGTCGGCGACCGGGTCTGCGGCCCAGGAGAGCTCGGGCCCGAGGAGGAGGCTGTCCCCCACTCCCTCCGGCGGATCGGGGTTCGCCGCGTCCGACGGACACCGATCGCAGCCATCGCCCTGCCCGTCGAGGTCCTGATCGACCTGGTCCGGGTTGCCGAGCAGCGGGCAGTTGTCGTCCAGGTCCGCCACCAGATCCCCGTCGGAGTCGAGCCCTGGCGAGCCGCATGGGGCGACGGGGGCGGGGGCCGGGACGCCGTGGGAGTCGACGCCCAGGATGCCCTCCCCGCAGCGGTTCACCCCGGCGACGAGGTACGCGAACGCATGGCCGACCTCCGGCATCGTGTCCTCCCACCACAGGCGCTCCGGGACCTCCGCGGCACCGCAGGAGAAGACGTAGGCGAACGCCGCCTCCGGCGCCAGATCCATGCGGTAGACGTTGAACACGTTGCTCTGCCGTTCATGGGGCCAGGACAGCGTGCCGTCGACCGCCACGCTCGGCCCTGCGGCGGAACCGGGGATCTCCGAGACGCTGTTGACCGAGGGGGCGCAATCGAGACCGTTTTCCACCTGGTCGCCGTCCACGTCGGGGTCACAGGCGTCCCCGACGCCGTCCGCGTCCAGGTCCGCCTGGGACGGGTTCGCCACGTCGGGACAGTTGTCGTCGCAGCCCGCCACCTGGCCGCCGGTGCACGGGGCGTTCCCCGCGGTGCCGCTGCCGTCGCCGTCATCGGGGATGCCGTCGAGGTCGGCGTCGATCTGCTCCGGGCGCTCCCAGGCTCCCAGGTCCGCGATGGCCACGGCGTCGCCGTCGCCGTCCTGCGGCCTCGGGGCCCCGTCGAAGTCGGTGGCGGGCGCCCCCGAGTTCGTCCCGGCGTCGACGCCGGGGGACCCGGGCAGCAGGCGGTAGTCACCGGCCACGGGATCCTGGAACAGGGGGGCGATGGAGATGTTGCCGGGAGACAGGGCCGGGTCCGGGACGTCGCCCCAGTCGAAGGGGGTGTTGTCGACGAGGTCATTGTAGGTGAAATCGATGGTCGCCACGGTGTCGAGCCGGGCGGAGAAACCGCCGGCATAGGGGTAAAGCGCATCGGTGGATACGTTCTCGACGATGATGTTGTTGGCGGCGACGACGGTGTCGCCGGGGTCCGCCTTTCCGACCCAGAGGCCCCCGGTCCGGGTCGCGGTGTTGCCGACGAGGGTGTTGTTCCGCAGCTCGAGGTCGGCGTAGTACGTGTAGATCGCACCGCCGATCCCCTGGGATGCGTTGTCGCGGATCAGGTTGTTCGTCACCAGCAGGTCCGAGTAGGAGCCCGCCAGGAGACCGCCGCCGGTCCCGTTCGTGCTGTTTCCCTGGATCACGTTCCCGTCCAGCACGGGGCGCAGGCCGGGGTTCCCCATGATGTTCAGGCCGCCGCCTCCGTAGGTCGCGAAGTTCCCCGAGATCTCGTTGTTCCGGATGACCGGACGCCCCCAGTACGTCGCGTAGATCCCGCCTCCGTAGGCGAACCTCCCCAGCGTCCCGGCCGCGGCGTCTGCGAGGTTGCCGGTGATGACGTTCCCGGCGATCCGGGGACGGCCCACCGAGACGTAGATCCCGGCTCCCAGGAGGTCCGGATAGTCGGTCAGGTCGGCGCTGACCAGCTGGTTCCCGGTGATGATGTTGTTCTCGATGATCGGCGTCTCCACGCCGGAGTTCCGGTTGTAGATGAAGATCCCTCCTCCGGCCATCGCACCGTCGGGCGTCCCCCGGAACGCCGCCGGACGGGGACGGCCGGTGCCGCCGGTGATGGTGAATCCCGCGAGCCGGGTGAGCAGGCTGCTGGTCGCGGAGGTGTTCGAGAACCGGACGGCGGCGAAGTTCTGGCCCGTGGCGTCCAGGGTGGTGACGGCGGGACCGTCCCTGGAGACGACGTCGACGCCGTTCTTCATGAAGATCCACTCCAGGTAGACGCCGGGAAGGACCAGCACGTCGTCCCCCACCGCCGCCGCGTCGATGGCCTCCTGGATGGTGGGGAACGGGCATCCCGGCGTGCCGTCCTTGGGCGCGCAGGCGTCGGGGTCGTCGTCCACGTGCAGCGTGGCAGCCGGCACCGGGAGCGACGCCGCCACGAGCAGGAGCAGCGCCCAGCGCCACCCCGACCCCGGGCGCCCCGATGCGCACCGGCTGCTCCACAAACCCATGCTGACCTCGGCAGGAGGGTAGGGCCCAGCCGCCCGGCGCCCCCCTCCGCGGACGCCGCCCGGCCACTACAGGCTACGGCAACCCGGGCACGAAAAAACCGCCGGCCCCGAGAACCGGGAAGCCGGCGGTTTTCCGTCCATGAGTTGCCCGATCCGTCAGCCTATCCGTCGGTCGGAGTGGCGATCTTCTTGGCCTGTCCGGGCGGGATGTTGCAGTAGCTGCCCGGGCAGTCCGCGTCGGTGATGCACTGGTCGCCCTTGTTCACACCGCTCTTGCACTTGATGCTCTGGGGGCCCTGGCTGGCCTCCGTCGAACCGCTGCCGGGGCCGTCGAACATGCCGAGGATGCGCTGGGCATCCCGGGCGTTCATCGCGCGATCCGGGTTCGAGGTCCGCAGGTCCGCCCCGAGCTGGTTCAAGGTGCCGACCAGCGTCTCCTCGCGGAGCACGTCGTCCAGACCCGCCCCCAGCTCCACGCCCATGTTGTCCAGCAGCGCCTGGGCCGTCTCGGGCGTGTAATCGGTCTTCTGCGTGACCATCTCGGCCAGACGGACCGCGAACTGTCCGACGGTGCAGTCCGTCGGGTCCGTGGCCGGAGCGGCCCCGAGCAGCACCAGGCAAAGGATCGCAAGGACCCCCCCACCGATGTTCTTCATCGTCCCTCTCCTCGCTTGGGGCCGGAACCTGGAAGCCGGCCGTGAGTTTCTCGAGATGTCATGAAAATACGTCGACCCGGTGGCTCTGTCAACGTCGGTTCCGGGACGCTCCCCGACGACGGAGAGGCCTACCGCGATTCCGCCGGTTCCGGCCTCCAGGTCTGGAGGATCTGGACGTAGTTGGCCCGTTCGTAGGCCTCGGGGTCCGGACAGCGGCGCAGGCTCATGCTGCCCTGCATCTGCCTCAGGGACTCGTACTCGTGCTCCTCGAGCCACTGCCGGATTCCCGACAGCATCGTCTGGAAATGCCCGGGGCCATGCCGCAGCAGGGCCGAGACCATCTGGACCGCATGGGCCCCGGTCATGACGGCCTTGACCGCGTCCAGGGGCCCGTGAACCCCCCCGGTGACCGCCAGGTGCGCCGCGACGCGACCCGAGAGGATGGCCAGCCACCGCAGGCGGAGCAGGAGCTCCATGGGGCTCGACAGGCTCAGGGTCCGGACGACCTCCAGCTCTTCCACGTCGATATCCGGCTGGTAGAAGCGGTTGAACAGCACGATGCCGTCGATCCCGAGCCCGTCGAGCTGATGGGCAAAGTGGGCCAGGGAGGAGTAGAACGGCGATAGCTTGACCGCCACCGGGATGCGGACCGCCGCGCGCACCGTGCGGATGATCTCGAGCGAGCGCTCCTCGAGGGCGGTTCCCCGCTCCTCGGGGTTCGCCGCCACGTCGTAGAGGTTCAGCTCCAGCGCGTCCGCACCGGCACCCTCGATCTCCGTCGCGTGATCCAGCCATCCCCCGGGGGTCACGCCGTTCAGGGACGCCATGACCGGGATGGAGACCGCCTCCTTGATCCGCCGGATCTGCTCCAGGTACTCCTCCGGGCCCATCCGGAATGTCGGCTCCGGCAGGTAGGAGGTCGCCTCGCCGAAGGACTCGGCCCCCTGCTCGAGGCTCTCGAAGGTGGCGCGCCGCTCCACGTCGAGCTGCTCCTCGAACAGCGAGCGCATCACCAGGGCGGCGGCACCGGCATCCTCGAGGCGCCGGACCGTGTCCAGCTCGTCCAGCAGCGGGCCGGCGCCGCAGATCAGCGGGTGCGGGAGATGGAACCCGAGATAATCCGTGGACAGGTCCATGTCAGACGCTCCTTTCCGGATCACCGGCGTCGGTGGCGGCGGCGGTCTCCGCCGCCGGTTCGGGCTCCGGGTCCCGGAACTGGGGAATCGTGAGGGCGGCGAGCTGCTCGTAGACCGCGAACCGCTGCCGGGACGCGTGGCGCGCGCGGTCCAGCAGCCTGCGGTAGCGGACCGGATCGCTCTTCCGGGCCAGCAGGAAACGGGCCTCGTTGCGCATGTACTGCTCGGGATCGACCTTCGGCTCCCCGGAGTCCACGTGGAGCGGCGGCTTTCCCTCGGCCGCGACCCGGGGATCGAAGCGGTACAGCGGCCAGACGCCGGAGTCCACGGCCAGCTTCTGCTGGTCCACTCCGGAGGCGAGGGAGTAGCCGTGGGCGATGCAGTGGCTGTAGGCGATGACCAGGGACGGGCCGGGATAGGACTCCGCCTCCAGCAACGCCTTCACCGTTTGCGTGTCCTTGGCCCCGAACGCGATCCGCGCCACGTAGACGTGGCCGTAGCTCATCGCCATCATCCCCAGGTCCTTCTTCGGGGACTCCTTTCCCGCCATGGCAAACTTGGCCGCTGCGGCCATGGGGGTCGCCTTGGACTGCTGGCCGCCGGTGTTCGAGTACACCTCCGTGTCGAGGACGAGGACGTTGACGTTGCGGTTCGTGGACAGGACGTGGTCCAGGCCGCCGTAGCCGATATCGTAGGCCCAGCCGTCACCGCCGATCAGCCAGATGCTCTTGTGAACCAGGTAGTCCGCCAGGACCCGTAGCCGGGCGGCGCGATCATCGTCGATCCCCCGCAGGACCTCCCGGAGCCGCTCCACCCGCTCCCGCTGGGCGGCGATGGCGGACTCGCTCCCCTGGTCGGCCTCGACGATGGCCTGCACGACATCGCGCCCGACCTCCAGGGTGAGGGACCGCAGGAGGGACCGTGCCTGGGCACTGTTGGAATCCACCGCGAGGCGCATCCCGAACCCGAACTCGGCGTTGTCCTCGAACAGGGAGTTCGACCATGCCGGTCCGCGTCCGTCGGCGTTGGTGGCGTACGGGACGGTGGGCAGGTTGCCTCCGTAGATGGAGGAGCAGCCGGTGGCGTTCGCGATCAGCAGCCGATCCCCGAACAGCTGCGTCAGCAGCTTGATGTAGGGGGTCTCCCCGCACCCGGCACAGGCACCGGAGTACTCGAACAGGGGCTGCAGCAGCTGGGAGCCCTTGTTGTCCAGCTTGACGCGCGTGCGGTCGATCTCGGGAATGTCCAGGAAGAAGGCATAGTTCTCACGCTCCTGCTCCCGGATGGGGCGCTGGGGCTTCATGTCGATGGCCTTGTGCCGGGGGTTGGAGCGGTCCTTGGCCGGGCAGACCCGGACGCACAGCGTGCACCCGGTGCAGTCCTCCGGCGCGACCTGGATGGTGAAGCTCGAGCCGCGATGATCGGCGCCCCGGCAGCCCGTGGACTGGAAGGTCTCCGGCGCACCGGCCAGCGCGGCCGGCTCGTAGACCTTGGCGCGGATGGCGGCGTGCGGACAGACGAGGGCGCACTTGTTGCACTGGATGCAGATCGCCGGATCCCAGACCGGGATCTCCTGTGCGATGTTGCGCTTCTCCCAGCGCGTGGTCCCCACGGGCCAGGTCCCGTCCACCGGGAAGGCGCTCACCGGCAGCAGGTCGCCCTGGTTCGCCATCATCACGGCGGTGACCTTCTGGACCAGATCCGGGGCCTCGGCGGGGACCTGCGGCGGCCGGGGATCTCCCGCCGCCGCCCGGCCGGCGGTCTCCACGACATGGAGGCCCGACAGGGACCGGTCCACCGCCTCGAAGTTCTGGCGGACCACCTGGTCCCCCTTCGTCTCGTAGGTCTTCTTGATGGCGTCCTTGATCCCCTCGACCGCCTGCTCCCGGGGCAGCACGCCGGAGATGGCGAAGAAGGCGGTCTGCATGATCGTGTTGATGCGGCCGCCCAGCCCCGCCTCCCGGGCGATACGGTACGCGTCGATGACGTAAAACCGGAGCTTCCTCTCGAGGATCCCCTCCTGTATCTCCCGGGGGAGATGCTCCCAGATCTCGTCCGGGCCGTAGGGGGCGTTCAGCAGGAACGTGCCGCCCTCCGCCGCGTGCTCCAGCACGTCGTAGCGCTCCAGGAACTCGAACTGGTGGCAGGCAACGAACCCGGCCTTCCGGAGAAGGTACGGCGCGCGAATGGGCTCCTCCCCGAACCGGAGGTGCGAGATCGTGACTGCGCCGGCCTTGCGGGAGTCGTAGACGAAGTACCCCTGGGAGTAGTGCTCCGTCCCCTCGCCGATGATCTTCACCGAGTTCTTGTTGGCGCCCACGGTGCCGTCGGACCCCAGGCCGTAGAACAGGGCCCGGATGCGACCCTCGGGCTCGATGTCGAGGCCCTCCTCCCAGGGCAGGGAGGTCCCGGTGACATCGTCCATGATCCCGATGGTGAAGTGGTTCTTGGGCGTCTCCCGTCCCAGTTCGTCCAGGACCCCGCGGACCATGCCGGGGCTGAACTCCTTGGAGGACAGGCCGTAACGCCCGCCGATCACCGTCGAGGCCAGATCGGAGCCGATCCGGCCGGTCGACCGGGCCTCCTGGAGCGCCACCTGAACGTCCAGGTAGAGGGGCTCGCCGACCGCCCCCGGTTCCTTCGTCCGGTCCAGCACCGCCAGTCCGCGGGTGGTCGGCGGTAGCGCCTCCACGAATCGCCCGATGTCGAACGGACGGTAGAGACGGACCAGAACCGCCCCGACCCGCTCGCCCCGACCGGCGAGGTGCTCCACGGTCTCGCGGGCGGTCTCGCCCCCGGAGCCCATGAGGACGACGACCCGCTCGGCCTCGGGATGCCCGAAGTAGTCGAACAGCCGGTAGCGACGTCCGGTCCGGGCGGCGAGTCGATCCATGTTCTCCTGGACGATGTCGGGACAGGCCTGGTAGTGGCGGTTGCAGGCCTCGCGCGCCTGGAAGAAGGTGTCGGGGTTCTGCGCGCTGCCCCGGAGCACCGGCCGATCCGGCGTCAGCGCGCGCCGGCGATGGGCCTCCACCGCCGCCTCGTCGATCAGGGTGCGGAAGTCGTCGTCGGTCAGGGCCTCGATCTTCGCGACCTCGTGGGAGGTCCGGAAGCCGTCGAAGAAATGCAGGAACGGGATCCGCGACTGCAGCGTCGAGGCCTGGGCGACCAGCGCCAGGTCCTGGGCCTCCTGTACCGATCCCGAGGCCAGGAGGGCCACGCCGATCTGCCGGCAGGCCATCACGTCGGAGTGGTCGCCGAAGATCGACAGGGCATGGGTGGCCACCGTACGAGCCGCGACGTGCAGGCAGAAAGCGTTGAGCTCGCCGGCGATCTTGTAGAGGTCCGGCACCATCAAGAGCAGACCCTGGGAAGCGGTGAAGGTCGTGGTCAGCGCTCCGGCCTGGAGCGCCCCGTGCACCGCGCCCGCGGCGCCTCCCTCGGACTGCATCTCGACGACGTCCGGAACCGCGCCCCACAGGTTGGGGCGTGAGTCCACGGACCACTGATCCGCCAGCTCCCCCATCGGAGAGGCGGGCGTGATCGGGTAGATGGCGATCACCTCGTTGGTCCGGTAGGCCACCGAGGCGGCGGCTTCGTTGCCGTCCATCATGAGGAACGGTCTTTCGGACATGGAGTTTCCTTCCTTTCGTGGCCGGCAGACGCCGGCCCGCGCACCGCGACCGGCATGCCACGCTTTTTGGGGGCTCGAGGTGCTACCGGGAGTGCGAAGCCTCGACGAGTCCGAATTTCTTCATCCGGTAGCGAAGCGTATCCCGGGAGATCCCGAGGAGCTTCGCCGCCCGGACCTGATTCTGGTTGGTCTGGTCCAGCGCCCGGCAAATGGCCTGTCGCTCCATTTCCTCCAGGGTCACGGAACCGAGCTGCACCGGTGGGGCGCCCGTGGCCGCCCCCGGCCGTGCGTCGCCGCCGCGGAGTCCCGCGGGCAGATCCTCCACCTCGATCCACTCCTTGTCCTCGAGGATCATGATCCGCTCGATCACGTTCCGGAGCTCGCGGATGTTCCCCGGCCAGGAGTAGGCCATCAAACGGTCCATCACCTCCGAGGTAACCCCCTGGGTGTTCTTGCGGAAATCCCGATTGAAGTGGTCCAGGAAGAAATTCACGAGCAACGGGACATCCTCCCGCCGATCGCGCAGCGGCGGGATGTGGATGGGGATGACCTTGAGACGATAGAACAGATCCTCGCGGAACTTGCCGGCCCGGACGTCCTCCTCCAGAACGCGGTTCGTGGCGGCGATGACGCGGACATCCACCGAGATGTCGCGGGTTCCCCCGACCCGCTTGAACGTCTTCTCCTCCAGGAACCTCAGGAGCTTGGCCTGCATGGCGGGCCCCATCTCCCCGATCTCGTCCAGGAACGCGGTGCCGCCGTCGGCCACCTCCAGCAGCCCCTTCTTCTGCCCCTTCGCATCGGTGAAGGCGCCGCGCTCGTGTCCGAACAGCTCGGACTCCAGCAGCGTCTCCGTAAGCGCGGAGCAGGTGATGGTGACGAAGGGCCGCTCGGCCCGCGGGCTGCCGTAGTGGATCGCCTTGGCGACGACGTTCTTTCCGGTGCCGCTCTCCCCCTCCAGGAGGATCGTGGTGGCCTGGCTCGTGCGTATCTTCTGCACCAGAGCCAGGATCTCCTGCATCGCCGTGCTCCGCCCGATCATCTCGGTCTTGCCGTGGAGCTCCTGCTGTTCCTTGCGCAGGCGCCCGACCTCTCGCCGTAGCCGGGTGGCCTCCAGCGCCTTCTGGACGACCACCACGAGCTCGTCGAGGTTCACGGGCTTCGTGAGGTAGTCGAAGGCGCCCTCCTTCATGGCCTGGACCGCCGTCTCGACCGTTCCGTACGCGGTCATCATGACGACGGAGATCTCCGGGGTCTCCTTGCGGACGCGTTCCAGGATCTTCTGGCCCGTCGTGTCCGGCAGCCGGTAGTCCAGCGCCAGCAGGTCGAAGTCCTCCTCCTCCATCAGTGCGAACGCATCCTTGCCGCTCTCGGCCTCGCGGACCTCGTACCCCTCCTCCGTCAGGCGCTCGCGGATGGACCAGCGAATGAGCTTCTCGTCATCGACGATCAAGATTCGTTCACGTCCCATCAGTCGTTCCCCGTGCGGGGGAGGCTGACCGTCATGGTGGTCCCCTCGCCCGGCTTGCTGTCCACGTCGATGGTGCCGTCATGGGCATCGACGATCTTCTTCACGATGGAAAGTCCCAGCCCCGACCCACGGTGCTTGGTCGTGTAGAACGGCTGGAAGATGTGCGGCAGATCCTCCGGCGGGATTCCCTCCCCGGAATCCTGGATGGAGACCCGCACCATGGAACCGTCGGCACGCGCGGTCAGGGTCAGCGTGCCGCCCTCCTCCATGGAATGGATTGCGTTGTGGATCAGGTTCAGGAAGACCTGTTCGAGCTGCTGTGGGTCGGCCTGCAGCGACGCCGAGCCGGGACCGTAGTCGCGCACGACCGCGATATCGTCGTGCTCGCCACCATCCAGGCTGAGGCGCAGCGCACGCTCCAGCAGCTCGTGGAGCTTCATCGGACCACGGTTGACCGGGTGGGGGCGCGCGAAGGTCAGCAGGTCCCGGACCAGCACCTCCAGCCGCTCGATCTGGGCGATCACCTCCGTCATGACCTCCTGCTTGGGGTCATCCGGCGACAGGGGGCGGCGGAGCATCTCCATCGCTCCCTTCATCCCCGCCAGGGGGTTCCGGACCTCGTGGGCGATGCTCGCCGCAAGCTCCCCGACGGCGGCGAGCCGCTCGGACCGGGCGACCGCCTTCTGCTGCCGGGTTTCGAAGTAGGCGTCGAGG
>JASFRI010000137.1:0-10149 GCA_050115015.1 Acidobacteriota bacterium | reverse complement strand
CACCAGCAGGGTGTCGCACTCCCGGACCAGCCGCTCGATCGCGGCGGCCGGGAAGGGGTAGGCGCCGACGTGCAGGTGCCAGGGCCGCAGGCTCAGCTCGTCGGCGCATTCCAGGTAGTCCCTGCGGGCCATCCCCGCCGTCACCACCGCCAGGGAACTGCCGTCCATCGACGGGATCAGAAGGCTGTGGCCCGCGCGGGCGAGATCATCGTCTAGCTCCTCACGGTGACCTGCCGGCCCGGGCCCGGTCCGGGGCGGGCCACCGGAGCGCACGCGGACGCAGCCCTCCCGCGCGGCGAGCCGTGGCACCGTGCGGAGGACGACCGGCAGCAGGAACCGCTCGGAGAGCTCGAACGCATCGAAGGACATGTCGTAGGCCTCCTGGAGGCCGCCCGGCTCCAGGCAGGGGAGCTGCAGCCGCGCCGCCCAGTCCCGCGCGTCCCGGTCCCGGGAGTGACCTCCGACCCCCGGATCCGGGGCCACCAGGAGAAGCAGGCCGGCTTCCGGCGCCGGAGGCAGCACTCCCGTAGGGAGGGCATGCAGCTCCGGGAGGTCGCGCGGCTGGAGCACCAGGAGGCGTCGCCGGCGGCGGCTTCCGGGACGGGCGCCGGGTTCCAGCACCCGGGCCCCCGCGTGGATGGCCCCCAGGACCGCGGCATCGTTCCCGCCCACGCCGGGCTCCAGGCGGACCGGCGGCGGGACGGGACGGTCTCTCCGGCTCAAGGTGGGCATCGCTCGTGCTCCGCGACCACTCCTGACGGCCCTTCGTGGAAGCGGATTGCAAGACGGACGCCAGCGTGTGGAGCCCCTGGCGGGGCCCCCCGGGACCCGGATGGGCGCTCTCGCGCAGCGCCGGGGGCGTGGCTGGGGATTCCGGCCCAGCGGGAGGTTCAGCGGGCCTGGACGGCCTCCATGCCGCGGAAGAAGTACCCCATCTCGAAGGCGGCGGTCTCCGGTGCGTCCGATCCGTGGATGCAGTTCCGCTCGATGCTGGTGGCGAAGACCTTGCGGATCGTCCCCTCCTCCGCCTTCGCGGGGTCGGTCGCTCCCATGACCTTCCTCAGGTGGGCGATGGCGTCGTTCCGCTCGAGGATCATCGGGATCGCCGGCCCCGAGGACATGAACCTGCAGAGGTCGCCGAAGAAGGGACGCTCCCGGTGCACCGCGTAGAACCCGCCGGCCTCCGCCTCGTCCAACCGGACCATCCGGGCGGCCACGATATGGAACCCCTCCTCCTCGAGCCGCGCCAGGATCTTCCCGACGACCTTCTGCTCCACGGCGTCGGGCTTGATGATGGTCAGCGTTCTCTCCACGGTGCTCTCCTCCCTGGGCAGCCGGCCGTGCCGGCCGCCGGATCAGTTCCTGCCGATGGCCTCGGCCAGCGTCTGACCGATCTCCGCCGGACTCTCCGCGACGCGGATGCCGGCCTCCCGGAGCGCGGCGATCTTCCCCGCCGCGGTCCCCTTGCCGCCCGAGATGATGGCGCCCGCGTGTCCCATCCGCTTTCCCGGAGGGGCCGTGCGCCCGGCAATGAACCCGACCACCGGCTTGCGGAAGTGTTCCCGGATGTACGCGGCCGCGGTCTCCTCGTCGTCGCCCCCGATCTCTCCGATCAGGACCACTGCCTCGGTGGCATCATCCTCGGCGAAGGCCGCCAGGGCGTCGGTGAACGACGTCCCGATGAGCGGGTCCCCGCCGATGCCGATGCAGGTCGACTGGCCGATCTCCCGGGCCGTGAGCTGGCCGACGGCCTCGTAGGTCAGCGTTCCGCTGCGGGAGACCACGCCGATCGGCCCCTCCATGTGGATGTGCCCCGGCATGATCCCCATCTTGCACTGCCCCGGGGAGATGATCCCGGGGCAGTTCGGACCGATCAGCCGCGTCTTCCCGCTGCGCCGCAGCACGTCCCGGACCCTGAGCATGTCCAGGGTGGGGATCCCCTCGGTGATGCACACCACGAGTGGGACCCCGGCGTCCGCCGCCTCCAGGATCGCGTCCGCGGCGAAGGGCGGTGGCACGAAGATCATCGAGGCGTCGGCACCGGTCTCCCGGCGGGCCTCCCGGACCGTGTTGAACACCGGGATCCCCTCGTGCTCCTGGCCGCCCTTGCCGGGCGTGACCCCCGCCACCACACGGGTGCCGTACTCGCGGCATTGCTTCGTGTGGAACGACCCCTCGTTGCCGGTGATGCCCTGCACCAGTACCCGCGTCTCGCGGTTCACGAAGATGCTCATGATGCGGCCCCCCCCGCCAGCTCGACGACCTTCTTGGCGGCCTCGCCCATGCCGCCCGCGATGGTGAGATCCAGTCCGGACTCCTGCAGGAGACGGCGTCCTTCCTCGACGTTCGTCCCCTCCAGCCGGACGACGATGGGGACCTTGACATCGACCTTCCGGGCCGCCTCGACCACCCCCTGGGCAACCACGTCGCACCGCATGATCCCGCCGAAGATGTTGATCAGCACGGCCCGCACCGAGGCGTCCCCCAGGAGGATCCGGAACGCATGGGTGACCTGCTCCGCGGTGGCGCCCCCGCCCACGTCCAGGAAGTTGGCGGGCTGGCCCCCGGCCAGCTTGATGCCGTCCATGGTGGCCATGGCGAGCCCCGCCCCGTTGACCATGCAGCCCACGTTGCCGTCCAGCTTGATGTAGTTCAGTCCATAGCCGGAGGCCTCGACCTCGAGGGGCTCCTCCTCGTCCAGGTCCCGGAGCTCCCGGATGTCCTCGTGCCGGAACAGGGCGTTGTCGTCGAAGTTCATCTTGGCGTCGAGGGCGATCAGATCGCCCTGGCGGGTGAGAACCAGGGGATTGACCTCCACCAGGGAGGCATCGGTGCCCGCGAACGCCCGGTAGAGGCTCCCCAGCATCCGGACCATCCCCTTGACCTGGGCCGGGGCCATCCCGAGGCCGAACGCCAGCTTCCGGGCCACGTAGGGCTGGAAGCCCGCCACCGGGTCAAAGCTCTCCCGGAGGATCTTCTCGGGCTGCTTCGCGGCCACCTCCTCGATCTCCGTCCCCCCCTCGGCGCTGGAGATCGCCACCAGCGCCGCGGAGCTGCGGTCCAGGAGAATGCTGAGGTAGAACTCGCGCTCGATGTCCAGAGCCTCCTCCACCAGGACCCGTCGCACCTGCTTGCCCTCGGGGCCGGTCTGGGGCGTCACCAGGTTCATGCCGAGGATCGTCCTGGCGACCGGCTCCGCCTCGGCGGGTCCCGGAACGACCTTGACGCCGCCCCCCTTGCCGCGGCCTCCGGCGTGGATCTGGGCCTTGATCACGACGCGGCCGCCGAGACGCTTCGCCGCCTCCACGACCTCCGGGGGTGAGTAGGCCACCTCTCCCCTGGGCACGGGGACCCCGTACGATTTCAGGATGCTCTTGGCCTGGTATTCGTGGATCTTCACGTTGGCTCCGGAATGCGGCCGGATCCTGGCCCGGATCCGGCGGTCGGGTAAGCTGTGAAAAGAGTTGCATAGTATACCATGCGGGCATGAGCGAGCGCGTTGTCCCCTTCCCGGGCGCCCCCCGCCTCCCACCACCGGTCCCGCTGGCGGCGGATCCGCGCTTCCACCGGGCGGTCCTGCTCCTCGGGGCCGTCCTGCTCGTGTTCACGCGGCTCTGGGAGACGACCCTGTCGTCCTATGACGACACGTACTACGCCGAGAAGGCCCGGGAGATCCTCCTCACCGGCGACTGGCTGGCCCCGCACTGGAACTTCGAGCCGCGCTTCGACAACCCGCCGCTTTACCTGTGGGGGACGGCCGTGCTGTTCCGCCTGTTCGGGGTGTCGGAGCTCACCGCCCGCCTGCTGTCCGCCGCCGCCGGCGTGGGTTGCGTGTGGCTCGCCTACCGGTTCGGCAGCCGCCTGTTCGGCGAATGGGTGGGATTCCTGTCCGGTGCCGCCCTGCTCACCACCCCCTACTTCATCAAGTACTCGCGGCACTGCATGCTGGACACGACCCAGACGCTGCTCGTGGGCGGCTGCCTCTACCTGCTGTTCCTGGGGCTGGAACGGGACCGCACGCTGGGGCTGGACCTCGCGGCGGGCGTGCTCATGGGGCTGGCGGTCCTCAACAAGAGCCTGCTCGGGTACCTCCCCGTCGCGATCTACGGGGTCTATTGCCTGGCGGCGCGGGTCCCCATCCGGCGCGCCCTGCGGCCCGGGCTGCTGGCCGCCGCCGGCGCGGCGCTGGCGCTGCCCGGAGCGTGGTTCGCGGCGATGACGGCCCGCTTCGGATCCGAGTTCCTGGAGGGGCACTTCGGGACGATCCTGCTGCAGCGCGCCCTGGAGGGCGATCCGGGCCAGCAGGTGACCCTGTCCTCGTACCTTGGTTACTTCACCGGCCTGTTCTCCGACTTCCTCCCGTGGATCCCGGCCGCGCTCTGGGGAGGGTGGCTGCTGCTGCGGGGCGAGGAGAGCCGTCGGCGCGGCTGGCTCCCGCTGTGCTGGGCCCTCGGTGTCCTGGGGCTCCTGTCCCTGTCGGCGGCCAAGAAGTCCTGGTACGTGATGCCGGCGTTCCCCGCGCTGGCGATCCTCGCGGGCTACGGCCTGGACCGCTTCCTGGGCCGGTGGCCGTCCGGCCGGGAGCGCTTCGCCGTCGGCATCTCCCTGGTCCTGCTCGCCTTTCACCTGTTCAGCGTCGTGACACCCGTCCCCCTGGACCGCGACCGGAACCGGGACGTGGCCGCCATCGCGCCGGCGGCCCGGGCCGCGGTGCCGGAGGGCGAGCACGTGATCTCCTTCGCGCTGGAGCCCCACTGGCGCTACGTCTCGGCGCTGCTGTTCTACGCCCAGCGCCCGCTCTCCCTGCCGGTGCAGGATCCGGGCGTGATGGAGCGGGTGATCCGCAACGCGGAGGCCCCGGCGATCCTCACGGACGTGACGACCTACGGGAAGCTGCAGGAGCACCTGGAGAGAGCCCCCCGGATCCTGGCGGCGTCGGGGGACCTGGTGCTGATCGCCCCGCCTTAGCCCGCATGATTCATGAGGGGCAGGCCCCAGAGACTCCTCGGGAACGCCCGACCTGCGTTGGCCGGCCTTGACGGGTCCCTCACCCGCCTGCGGCCGTCCGCCTTGGTCGGCCATCCCCGAGGCGCCTCTGACATCCTGCAGCCTGTCGTTCTTCGTCGGTTTCCGCAGGTCTTCCGGACGGGCACCCGAATCGAGACCGGTCGACCTGCCCCTCATGAATCATGCGGGCTAGCCCGCGGGACGGCCCCCGCGCCGCGTCCTGCATGCCGCGCGGGAGATCGCTCCTTGCGGGCCCGCCGGCGCTTCGGGCAGAATGCCAGTCGTGCAGGAATTCGACGTCTTCGTCATCGGTACCGGTCCCGCCGGTCAGCGCGCCGCGGTCCAGGCGGCCAAGCTCGGCCGCCGTGTCGGGATCTGCGAGCGCCGCCAGGTGGTCGGAGGCGTCTGCATCAACACGGGCACGATCCCCTCCAAGACGTTCCGCGAGGCGGTGCTCTACCTGACGGGCTTCCAGCAGCGCGGCATCTACGGGGACTCGTACCGCGTGAAGGACGCGATCACCATGCAGGATCTGCTGTTCCGCTGCGAGCACGTGATCCGCCGCGAGATCGACGTGGTGCGGAACCAGATGCAGCGCAACGGCGTGACGATGCTCTCCGGAGAGGCCCGTTTCCTGGACCCCCATCGCCTGCGGATCCAGGCGACGGACCACGCGGAGGAGGTCCGCGCCGCGACGGTGGTCATCGCGGTGGGCACGGTGCCCGCGCCGCCTCCCGGGATCGAGCCGGACGGCCAGGTGATCCTGACGTCGGACATGATCCTCGGCCTGGAGAGCCTGCCGCACTCGCTGACGGTCGTCGGGGCCGGGGTCATCGGCACCGAGTATGCCTCGATGTTCGCCGCCCTCGGCGTGCAGGTGACGCTCGTGGACCGTCGGCCCCGATTGCTGGAGTTCGTCGACGCGGAGATCGTCGAGTCGCTCTCGTACCAGATGCGGAACATGAACTGCACGTTCCGCCTCGGGGAGGGGGTGGACTCGGTCTCGACCCGGGAGGACGGCAAGGCGGTGGCGGCGCTGAAGTCGGGAAAGCGGATCGTCTCGGATCAGCTCCTCTACTCCGTGGGGCGGGTCGGCGCCACCGGGGAGCTCGACCTGCCGGCCGCCGGCCTCGAGGCCGACGACCGGGGACGGCTGCAGGTGGACGGGGAGTTCCGCACCCGGCAGCGGCACATCTTCGCCGCGGGGGACGTGATCGGCTTCCCGTCGCTGGCGTCGACGGCGATGGAGCAGGGGCGGCTCGCCGCCTGCGTCGCCTGCGAGCGCGAGGCCCCGTCGCTGCCGGAGCTGCTGCCGTACGGCATCTACTCGGTGCCCGAGATTTCCATGGTCGGCCCGAACGAGGAGGAGCTCACGGCACGGTCGGTTCCCTACGAGGTGGGCCTGGCCCGGTATCGCGAGATCGCCCGCGGCGCGATCCTGGGGGATGACTCGGGCCTGCTGAAGATCCTCTTCCACCGGGAGACGCGTCGGCTTCTCGGCGTGCACATCATCGGGACCGCGGCCACGGAGCTGGTCCACATCGGCCAGACGGCGCTGGCCTTCGGTGGGACCATCGACTACTTCGTCAACAACGTCTTCAACTACCCGACCTTCGCCGAGTGCTACAAGGTCGCGGCACTGGACGGCTACAACAAGGTCGGGCCCGCCGAGGGGGAGGCGGCGCCTCCCGGAAGCGGCATCGGCGGGAACCGGGGAGACCATCCCGGATGACCCACCGCCCGCCGGTTCGAACGGCTGGGAACCGAAACGGCGGCTGGAAATGCGATGAACCCGGGTGACGGCACGACGTGACGGTCCGTCCGGATCGGCCCGCTATCCCTTCCGGATGTGCTTGACGATCTCCTCGCCGAAGGCGGAGCAGGAGACCTCGGTGGCACCCTCCATCTGCCGGGCCATGTCGTAGGTGACGCGCTTGCCCAGGATGGCCGCCCCGAAGCCCTTCTGGATGGTCTCCATCACCTCCGTCCAGCCCATGTGCTCGAACATCATGGCGCCGGAGAGGATGACGCTTCCGGGGTTCACCTTGTCCTTCCCCGCGTACTTCGGCGCGGTGCCGTGGGTGGCCTCGAACACGGCCGCCTCGTCGCCGATGTTGGCGCCGGGGGCGATCCCGAGCCCCCCGACCTGCGCCGCGGCGGCGTCGGAGATGTAGTCCCCGTTGAGGTTGGGGGTGGCGAGAACCTCGTACTCGTCCGGCCGCAGCAGGATCTGCTGGAACATGGAGTCGGCGATCCGGTCGTTGATCATCACCCGCCCTTCGGGAACGCGGCCGTCATGACCGGCCCACACCTCCTCCTCGGTGATGGTCCGCTCGGGGAACTCCTTCTTCGCCGTCTGGTAGCCCCAGTCCTTGAACGCCCCCTCGGTGTACTTCATGATGTTGCCCTTGTGCACCAGGGTCGTGCGGCTGCGCCCGTGGTTGATGGCGTACTGCAGCGCCTTGCGGACGAGCCGGCGGGTCGCCCCCTGGGAGATCGGCTTGAGCCCGAGCCCCGAGTCCGCGGGGATGTCCCGGCCCATCTCCCGCTCCAGGAACTGGATCAGCTTCTTCGCGTCCTCACTCCCCTTCTGCCACTCGATCCCGGCGTAGACGTCCTCGGTGTTCTCGCGGAAGATGACGATGTCGAGCTTCTCCGGGTGCTTGACCGGCGACGGAACTCCCTCGTACCAGCGCACCGGACGGACGCAGGCGTAGAGGCTCAGCTCCTGCCGCAGCGTGACGTTCAGGCTGCGGAATCCGCCGCCCACCGGCGTGGTCAGCGGACCCTTGATGGCGACCCGGAAGGTCCGGATCGCCTCCAGGGTGTCGGTGGGCAGGATCGAGCCGTACTTCGACTTGGCCCGCTCGCCGGCGAAGATCTCGAACCAGACGACCTTGCGCTGCCCCCCGTAGGCCTTCTCCACGGCGGCGTCGAACACGTTCACCGCCGCCTTCCAGATGTCGGGCCCGATGCCGTCCCCCATGATGAACGGGAGGATCGGCCGGTCGGGCACGATCAGGCGGTCCTTGCTGAGCTGGATGGGCTCGCCCCCCTCGGGCGGGGTGATCTTGTCGAACTTTGGTATCTCCACGGGGTTACCTCGTCGGGATGGCCCGGACCGTTGCACGGAACCGGGACCGCTTTGCTCGTGATCGGATGTCGGGGAGCCCTGTCTTCCGAAGGGGTCGGAAGCGCTCCGGCCCGGGCTGACGGCCGTGGGCGTAAGTCCTTTGCTCTTTGCGTTTTAAGAGGCCAACTCTCCTCGGGAGGCTAGCACAGGGGTGGGGGGCTGTCAAGGCGGTCCGGGGTCAGTACTGCACCAGCGATCCCTCCACCCGGGCCCGGCGGAGGGCCAGCGCGAACGCCGCCAGCCCCAGGGGGAGCAGCACGGCCGTGAACAGCAGGAGGACCTGGATCTCCGTGGACACCTCCCGGAGCCCGGCTCCGGCCAGCAGGGCGCGCCGGATGCCGCGCAGGGCGTGGGTGATCGGCAGGAGCGCCGCCAGGTGCTGCAGCCAGCCGGGCATGACCTCCACCTGGAAGAAGACGCCTCCCAGCAGCGCCGAGAGGGCGGTGATCAGGTAGTTGACGGGATCCCCCCGCTTCAGCCAGATCGTGAAGGAGGCCGACAGGACGCCGATCCCGGTGAACGACGCCACCGTCAGTGCCAGCAGCACGAGGAACGCGGGGATGCCGGCCGCCTTCAGGCCCACCTCCGTCCCGAAGCCCCAGGCGAGGGCGGAGCCCAGCACCAGCACCACCGCCACGCGGAACGTCGTCATCAGGAAGTCCCACACCGTCGAGCCCAGGACCACGAGGGACGCGGGGGTCGGCGTGACCAGCATCGCCTCGAGGGTCCCGGTGAGCTGCTCCCGCCGGATCTTCGCGGAGAACGAGGTGAGCGTGGCGTTGAGGTACTGGTAAAAGGCGAACCCCACCAGCACGAAGGAGAAGTAGGAGACACCGGGCAGGTCCGGCGGCGCCTCGAAGGCCCGGGCGACGAAGCGGGAGACGAAGAACCAGGTGGTCACGAACAGGAACGAGCCGGTGATCTGCAGGAGGAACGCGGTCCGGTAGGACAGCTCGTTCAGGAAGTCCCGGTAGAAGAAGGCCCAGAGCTTCGACCCGATCATCCGTCCCCCCCGCCGGGATCCCGGACGACCCGCTCGAACACCTCCTGCAGCGGCAGCTCGAGCCGCTCGCAGGACAGCACCCGCCGGCCGTCGGCCAGGGCTTCGCGCAGGAAGCAGGACAGCCCCTCCCCTCCCCGCTCCAGCTCGAGGGTGTACGCCCCGTCCTCGGACTCCGGGGCGGACACCAGACGATAGCCCCGCTCCGCCGGCGCGAAGCCGGGCACCACGTGGATCCGGTAGCGCTCCCGGGGGCTCTCCCCGGTCCGGATCTCCTCGAGGGTGCCGCAGCGGCGGACGCGTCCGCGGTGCAGGATGGCGATCCGGTGGCTCAGGGACTCGGCCTCGTCGAGGTTGTGGGTCGCCAGCAGGATCGTCTTCCCCAGTCCCCGGTGGAGGTCCTCCCGGATGAACCGCCGGAGGTGCTGGGCCGCCGCCGGGTCCAGGCTGCGCGTCGGCTCGTCCATGATCAGCACGTCGGGGTCGTGCAGCAGGGCCCGGGCCACCGCGAGCCGCTGCTTCATCCCCGATGAGTAGTCGCCGAAGCGCCGGCCCGCGGCGGGGCCGAGGTCGACGCGCTCCAGCAGCTCCTCGCACCGGGCCCGCAGCCGTCCCCCGGGAACGCCGGACAGGCGGCCAAAGAACTGGAGGTTCTCCATCCCGGTGAGGCGCCAGTAGAAGGACCTTTCCTCGGACGTCACGAAGCCGATGGACCGCCGGACCTCCACGTGGGAATGGACGACGTCGTTCCCCATCACGCTCGCCTTCCCCCGGGTCGGCGTCACCAGGCCGGTGAGGATCTTGAGCAGGGTGGTCTTGCCGGCGCCGTTGGGCCCGAGCAGGCCGAAGATCTCGCCGCGGTCGACGTGCAGCGTCGCACCGTCCAGGGCCTGGACCCGCTCGGCAGGCCGCAGCGGAGCCCGCAGCAGATCCCGGAGGGATCGCGGCTTCACGTACACCTTCCCGACCTGCTCGACCTCGATTCCGTAGGACATAACCCTTTGTGCTC
>JASFRI010000136.1:0-10166 GCA_050115015.1 Acidobacteriota bacterium | reverse complement strand
CGACGGCTACTCCTCGAAGGAGGCCGCGGACGTCCTCGGGATCGCCGTGAAGACCGCCGAGACCCACCGGGCGTCGCTGATGCGCAAGCTCGGCGCCCGCAACGTCGTCGACATCGTCAAGTACTGCGTCCGCAACCGGCTCATCGAGATCGACTGAGCGCCGCCCCCGCCGGGACGGTGCGGAGATTGTGGCTCCAGCGCCGACGGCCGGACGTTTTCCGCGACAACGCCGTGCGCGTCAGGCTCTTCCTCGGCGATCTACAGGGTTTCCTGTAGATCGATCGGGGATTCTGCCGATTGTGCGCCCACCGGCCGGTGATTAAGCTCCTTGTTCGAGAGTGGTGCTTATCCGAGCATCGAGCCAGACGTCTTCGCGACGAAGACGAGGGAGCGAGCCCCATGAAGAAGACGAGTGAAGCGTTCATGACCGAGGTGCGTGCGAAGAACCCCAGCGAGCCCGAGTTCCTGCAGGCGGTGGAGGAGGTCATCGACTCCCTCACGCTGGTGCTGGACCGGCATCCCGAGTACCGGACCGCCAAGGTCCTCGAGCGAGTTGTCGAGCCGGAGCGGGTGATGATGTTCCGGGTTCCCTGGGTGGACGATCACGGCGAGGTCCAGGTGAACCGGGGCTTCCGGATCGAGATGAACAGCGCCATCGGTCCCTACAAGGGTGGGCTGCGCTTCCACCCCTCGGTGAACCTGAGCATCCTGAAGTTCCTGGCCTTCGAGCAGGTGTTCAAGAACTCGCTGACGACCCTGCCCATGGGCGGCGGCAAGGGCGGCTCGGACTTCGACCCGAAGGGGAAGAGCGACAACGAGGTGATGCGGTTCTGCCAGAGCTTCATGACCGAGCTGTTCCGCCACATCGGCCCGAACACCGACGTTCCCGCCGGCGACATCGGCGTGGGCGGCCGGGAGATCGGCTTCCTGTTCGGCCAGTACAAGCGGCTCGCCAACGAGTTCTCCGGTGTGCTCACGGGCAAGGGCCTGAACTGGGGCGGCTCGCTGATCCGGCCCGAGGCGACCGGCTACGGCTCGGTCTACTTCGCGGCGGAGATGCTGAAGACCCGCGGCGAGACGCTGGAGGGCAAGACGTGCCTGGTCTCGGGCTCCGGTAACGTGGCGCAGTACACCGTGGAGAAGGTACTCGACCTCGGCGGCAAGGTGGTCACGCTGTCCGACTCGGGCGGCTACATCTACGACGAGGAGGGGATCGACCGCGACAAGCTCGCCTTCGTGATGGATCTCAAGAACGTCCGCCGAGGCCGGATCAAGGAGTACGCGGAGAAGTACAAGAGCGCGAAGTTCACCGCGATCAACCCCGGCCAGGATCACAACCCGCTGTGGGACCACAAGGCCCACTGCGCCTTCCCGAGCGCGACCCAGAACGAGATCAACGGCACCGACGCGAAGAACCTCGTGAAGAACGGCGTCTACGTCATCTCCGAGGGCGCCAACATGCCGACGACCCCGGAGGGCGTGCATCTGTTCATCGAGGAGAAGGTCCTCTACGGCCCCGGCAAGGCGGCCAACGCCGGCGGCGTGGCGGTGTCCGGCCTTGAGATGGCGCAGAACAGCATGCGCTACTCGTGGACCCGCCAGGAGGTGGACAACCGCCTGCAGATGATCATGAAGGACATCCACAAGGCCTGCATCGACGCGTCCGAGCGTTTCGACACGCCCGGCAACTATGTCAACGGCGCCAACATCGCCGGCTTCATCAAGGTGGCCGACGCCATGCTCGACCAGGGCGTCGTCTAGCCCCCTTTACCCCCTCCGCACCACGGGCGCGGGATGGCCATCCGCCATCCCGCGCCCTTTTTGTCTTCTCGGGTCGGACCGTCGGAAACGACTTCAAGGAAGACACTTCGGCGAAAAACACCCCCCTCCTGGAGCCTTAAAACGCCCATTTCGGGGCCCAAATGGTCCCTCTAAGCCACACGGGCTGGAGAGCGGCTCGCTTCGAGGGCCCATTTCGACCCTGAAATGAGCCTCCTAACGCCGAAATCACCCCTCTTTTTCCAAGTATCTAGTTCCGTGTCAACAACTTCTGACGGTCCGACCCGGATTTTTCCCGGATTTTTCGGCGGACAGGTGTCCGGGGTCGGGATGCGGACAGCTGTCCGGCAGGAGAGGTGTCCCGGCGGGGCTGAGTGCTCAAGCTGCTGATATACAGGCGTTTGGCGTTGTATGGGGTGATGGCAGGGGGATTGCTGTAGGGGGGCTCGAGGAGGTAGCGGCAGGATGATCCAGGGAACGTCAGCGATGGACCGGGCGGTGGCGACGAAGCGGGCATGGTCCCGCCGGCTGCTGGTGCCCGGGGCGGTGGCCCTGGTCCTGCTGGCCGCCGGGATCCTGTTCCTGCCCAGGGCGCTGCGGTTCCTGAGCACGGAGCGCTCCGTGGACCTGTCCCGCGTCCGGATCGGCGTGGTCACCCGCGGCGACCTGGAGCGCGACCTCTCGGTGCAGGGCCAGATCGTCGCCGCCTATCACCCGACCCTGTTCAGCCCCGTCAGCGGGATCGTCCGCGCCGAGGTGCGGGCCGGCGACGTGGTCGAGGCGGGGCAGCTGCTGGCGAAGGTGGAGAGCCCCGAGCTGGCGAGCCGGCTCAAGCAGGAGCAGTCCACCGCGCAGTCCCTGGAGTCCGAGGTGGAGCGGGGGCGCATCCGCGCCCGGCAGACGATCCTCTCGGACCGCCAGGCGGTGGACCTCGCCCAGGTCGAGCTGGAGGCGGCCACACGGGCCATGGCCCGGGCGGACCGCAGCCGCGCGGAGGGCATCCTCAACGACGTGGAGTACGAGGAGGCCCAGGACAACCTGCAGCGTGCGCAGCTCTCGCTGACCCACGCCAAGGAGAACGCCGATCTCCAGAAGGAGACGCTGGAGTTCGAGGTGCACAACCAGGAGCTGCAGCTCGAGCGGCAACGCCTGGTCGTCGCGGACCTGCAGCGCCAGGTGGACGAGCTGTCGATCCGCGCCCCGGTGGACGGTCTCGTGTCGCGGCTGGACGTGAACGACCACGACGCCGTGGTCCCCGGCCAGCCCCTGATCGGCATCGTCGATCTCGGCGAGTTCGAGATCGAGGTGCTCATCCCCGAGAGCTACGCCGACGAGATGGGGATCGGCGTGCCGGCACGCATCAACTACGACGGCGAGGTCTACGAGGGCCACCTGAAGAGCATCTCGCCCGAGGTCGAGGGTTCCCAGGTGCGCGGCATCGTGACCTTCGACGGCGACCCGCCGCAGGGGCTGCGGCAGAACCAGCGAGTCTCCACCCGCATCATCCTCGAATCCAGGTCCGACGTCCTGAAGGTGGCCCGCGGCCCCTTCCTGGAGACCAGCGGCGGGCGCCAGGCGTACCGCATCGAGGGAGACATCGCGACGCTGGTGCCGATCCAGGTCGGCGCGACCAGCGTCTCCGACATCGAGATCCTCTCCGGCCTCCGGGAGGGGGACCGGATCATCATCTCGGAGACGGCCCGCTTCCAGGATGCGGAGCGGATCTTCCTGAGGCAGTAGCAGCAGGCCCGGGCGCGAGCTCCGGGCCCGCCGCCGCGGACGGGGTGGTCCGGGGTGGCTCGAAACCGGCATTCACGGGAGGGAACGATGCTTCACATGTCGAACATCTTCAAGGTCTACCGCACGGAGCACATCGAGACGCACGCTCTGAGCGACTTCAGTCTCGAGGTCTCCGCGGGCGAGTTCGCGGCGGTCATGGGACCCTCCGGCTCGGGGAAGACCACCTTCCTGAACGTCGCCGGGCTGCTGGACACCTTCGATCGCGGGACCTACGTCCTCGACGGCGACGACGTGACGGCGCTGAGCGACTCGGCGATGTCGCGGATCCGCAACCGCAAGATCGGCTTCATCTTCCAGACGTTCAACCTGATCCCGGACCTGAACGTGTTCGACAACGTCGACGTGCCGCTGCGCTACCGCGGCATGAAGGCCGCCTCCCGCAAGGAGGCCATCGAGGAGGCGCTGTCCATCGTCGGGCTGAGCTCCCGGGTCAAGCACCTCCCCCGGCAGCTCTCCGGCGGCCAGCAGCAGCGGGTCGCCATCGCCCGGGCGCTGGTGATGCGGCCCTCGCTGATCCTGGCCGACGAGCCCACCGGGAACCTGGACTCGGCGATGGCGAACGAGATCCTCGACCTGCTCGAGAAGATCAACTCCACCGGCACGACCATCGTGATGGTGACGCATGACGCGGAGCTGGCGAACCGCGCATCCCGGCAGATCCACCTCCTGGACGGCAAGATGATCGATCTGGACACCGACCAGCACGCCCCGCTGTTCCAGCCGGCCCGCGGCGGCCCGGCGGCGCAGCCGAGCCTCGGGTAGGAGGCGGCCATGCTCGCCTATCAGATGCGGCTGGCCTGGCTGAGCCTGCGGCGCAACCCGTTCCTCAGCCTGATCACGATGCTGGGGATCGCCCTCGGGATCTTCGTGTCCATGACCTTCGTGACCGCCTACTACCGGCTGTCCGGAAACCCCATCCCGCAGAAGAGCGATCGCCTGTTCTACGTGCAGATGGATGCCTGGGACCCGCAGCGGGCCTGGGACGACGACGACCCCAGCGAACCGCCGGTCCAGCTCACCTACCTGGACGCGATGGGGATCACCGAGAGTGACGTCCCAACCTACCGGGCGGCAATGTACAAGGCCTACCTCACCGTCATCCCGGAGCAGGAGGACCAGCGCCCGTTCCGGCAGAACGTGCGGATGACCTTCGGGGACTTCTTCCCGATGTTCGACGTGCCGTTCCGCTACGGCTCCGGCTGGAGCCGGGAGGCCGACGAGGGGCCCGAGGCCGTGGTCGTTCTCGGCGACGACATCAACCAGCGGCTGTTCGGCGGCGAGGACAGCACCGGACGGATCGTCCGGATCGAGGACCGGGAGTTCAAGGTCATCGGCGTGCTGCAGCCCTGGCGGCCGATGCCCAAGTTCTACGACACCCACAACAACGAGTTCGGCGAGGCGGAGGAGATCTTCATGCCGTTCCGCTGGGGCCGGGACATGGAGATCTACAGCTCCGGCAACACCAGCGGCTGGAAGTCCTATTCCGGCAACGAGTACGAGGACTTCCTGCAGTCCGAGAACACGTGGATCCAGTACTGGGTACAGCTCGACGACGCCTCGCAGAAGGAGGCCTACCTCGCCTACCTGAACGCCTACGCCGGCGAGCAGAAGAAGCTCGGGCGGTTCGGCCGGCCCATCAACAACAAGCTGCGGAGCGTCATGGAGTGGCTTCACTACGAGCGCGTGATCCCGGAGGAGGCGACGACGATGCTGATCATCTCGATCCTCTTCCTGGTGGTCTGCTCCGTGAACCTGATCGGCATCCTCCTCGGGAAGTTCCTGGCCCGGGCACCGGAGGTCGGTGTCCGCCGCGCCCTGGGGGCGAGCCGGCGCTGGGTCTTCGTGCAGCACCTCCTGGAATGCGAGGTGATCGGCGTGGTCGGCTGCGTCCTGGGCGTCGGCGCCTCGATCTTCGGACTGGAGATCATCGACCGTCTGTTCGGGCAGCAGTTCAACTTCCAGATCGACCTGAACATGCTGGCCGTGGCCCTGTCCCTCGCCCTCGCCTCGGCGCTGCTGGCCGGCGCCTACCCCGCCTGGCGGATCTGCCGGATCCAGCCCGGCGCGTACCTCAAGTCGCAATAGGAGCCCGACATGGAAATCGGTCCGATCTTTCGAGCCCTGATCAACCACCGGACGCGGTTCTGGCTCATCGTGACGGAGATCGCGCTGACGCTGGCCATCGTGGCGAACTGCGTGCACATGATCCAGGACCGGCGGGCGAAGATGCTGCGGCCCACCGGCATGGACGTGGACAACATCCTCGTCGTGGAGAGCGAGCCCTTCGCCGCGGAGTTCCAGGACGACGACTACGTCGAGGCGGCCTACCAGGAGGACCTCCGCGCCCTGCGAGCGCTGCCCGGGGTGCGGGCCGCCAGCGCCATGCACCAGATCCCGCTGAGCGGCGGCGGCAGCTCCACCAGCCGGCGGGCCGAGGGGAGCGAGGAGGAGACCCGTAGCTCTCCCTACTACGTCGTGGGCACCGACATCATCGACGCCCTGGGGGTGGAGATCGTCGCGGGCCGCGCCTTCGACGAGTCCGACTACCCGACCCGGGAGCAGGAGGACGCGTGGGCGGACCGCGGGGAGGAGCCGCGCTACCGCAACGTGATCATCACCCAGGATCTCGCCGACACGATGTTCCCCGAGGGGGAGGCCGTCGGCAAGGCGCTGACCAGCAAGGACGGCCTCGCCGTCGACCGGGTGGTCGGCGTGATGAGGCGGATGCAGTGCTCCTGGCCGCTGTCGAGCATCGCCGAGCGGGTCATGCTGTTTCCGAGCCATCCGGCGAGCAGCCGCCGCGCCCGCTACATGGTGCGGGCCGAGCCGGGCATGGTGGACAGCCTCTACACGTCCCTGGAGGAGAAGCTCCTCAAGGTGAACGACGGACGGCTCGTCTCGGTGCAGACCCTCGCGGAGATCAAGGGGGATTACTACCGGGACCTGACCGCGATGAACCAGCTCATGATCGGGCTCAGCGTGCTGCTGATCACGGTGACCTCCCTCGGGATCATCGGCCTGACGGCGTTCTCCGTCACCCAGCGGACCCGGGAGATCGGCACCCGCCGCGCCCTGGGCGCGACGCGCCTGGCGATCCTTCGCTACTTCCTGGTGGAGAACTGGGTGACGACCACGTCCGGCCTGGCGCTGGGCATCGTGTTCACCTACGGCCTCAACTACGCCCTGGCGAACCTGGCGGAGGCCCCGCGCATCGACTTCCCCACCGTGGCGTTCGGGATGGTGGTGCTGTGGGCCGTCGGCCTGGTGGCGGCCCTGGCGCCGGCGATCCGCGGCACCGCGGTGCAGCCCGTGGTGGCGACACAGAGCATCTGAGCGCGCGCCGCCGGCCTCCCCCGGGCGGCCGGCGGCGCCGGTGCTAGAATCGGCCCATGTCCTCGAAGAAGCCAAAGGTCCTCGTCGTCGACGACCAGCCCTCGGTGCGCAACGCACTGGAGGTGATGCTGGACGTCCACGGGATCGACCACGCCGCCGCCCCCGGCCCCGAGGAGGCGCTGGAGATCCTCGCGCGGGAGGAGATCGGCGTGGTGATCCAGGACATGAACTTCGGGCGGCAGGAGACCTCCGGGCGCGAGGGCACGGAGCTGTTCCGCCGCATCCGCGAGGTACAGCCCGACGTGCCGGTGCTGCTGATGACCGCCTGGGCCTCGCTGGAGTCGGCGGTCCAGCTCATCAAGGAGGGGGCCACCGACTACATCCAGAAGCCCTGGGACGACGACAAGCTGCTGGTCACGCTGAAGAACCTGCTGGAGATGAGGCGGCTGCAGCTCGAGAACGCCCGGCTGCAGGACCAGGGCCGGCATGCCCGCCAGGAGCTGCGGGCAAAGCACGACCTGTGCGGCATCGTCTACGAGAGCGACGAGCTCCACAAGGTCGTGTCCCTGGCGATCAGCGTGGCCCGTTCCGACGCGCCGGTGCTGATCACGGGGCCCAGCGGTGCCGGCAAGGAGAAGCTCGCGGAGATCGTGCAGGCCAACTCCCGGCGGCGGAAGGAGAAGTTCCTGCGGGTGAACGTCGGCGCGCTGCCGCAGGAGCTGATGGAGAGCGAGCTGTTCGGCGCGGAGGCCGGGGCCTACACCGGGGCCACGAGCCGGCGCATCGGCCACTTCGAGACCGCCGACGGCGGCACGCTGTTCCTGGACGAGATCGACGCGCTGCCGCTCTCCGGACAGGTGAAGCTCCTGCGGGTGGTCCAGAGCGGCGAGTTCCAGCGACTGGGGAGCAGCCAGTCCCGGCACGCGAACGTGCGGCTGATCAGCGCCACGAACTCCGACCTCGAGGCCGCCGTCCGGGACGGGCGCTTTCGGGAGGACCTGTTCTTCCGGCTGAACGTCATCGAGCTGGCGGTGCCCCCCCTGCGGGACCGCCCCGACGACATCCTGCCCCTCGCCCGGCACTTCCTGCAGGAGGGGGCGGCGGAGACCGGTGCCGTCCTGGAGCTCGGCCCGGACGCCGAGCAGGCCCTCCTCGCCCACGCCTGGGACGGCAACGTGCGGGAGCTGCAGAACCGGGTCCGCCGGGCCTGCCTGACCTGCAGCGGCGGCACCATCGGCGCCGCCGAGCTGGACCTGGAGGCCGGTGGTCGCCTCCCGACCACCGCCGCCACCGCTGCGCCGCGGGGCAACGGCGAGCGCCGCAAGATCGAGGCGGCCCTGCTGGAGGCGGACGGCAACGTCTCCCGCGCCGCCGAGATCCTGAGCCTGTCCCGCCAGGCCCTCTACCGCAAGATGGACAAGCTCGGCATCGTCCTCGAGCGCCGGCCCCGCACCTAGTCACAGGCCCGATTGCGCCCCCAGCCCCTGTCCTCCATCCCGGGCAAACCTGACAAATTCTCGGGGACGGAGGCCTCCGTCCCCGAGAATCGGTCATGTTCGGGATGGGGGGGGACGGGTTGTGAGTGGGGGTGGGAAACGGGAGAATGACCGGCATGACGGTCGATATGGAGCCGGGAGCGCGGAACGGGACCATCGCCGCGCAGGCGGAGGCGGAGATCGAGGGGGCCGGCCCGGCGCGGAACCGCCTGTTCTCGGCGCCGGGGAGGCTGATCGCACTGCTCATCCCGGCGCTCCTGGTCTACTCGGGGCTGGTCGCCGCCGGGCTCCACTTCACGGAGTTCCCCCCCTGGCTGATCCTGCTGGTCGCCGCCGGCGCCTCCCTGCCGCTGACCGTCTGGGCCGTGGGCGCCTTCCTGAACCCGGTGATGCGCACGGTGCAGGACCTCTCCGACGGCATCCGCGCCTTCCAGGACCGGGACTTCAGCCTGCGTATCGCCACGCGGCGGACGGACGAGCTCGGCGAGCTGGTGCGCCTCTACAACCAGGTCGGCGAGATCCTGCGGGAGGAGCGCCAGCAGATCCGCCAGCGGGAGCTGCTGCTGCAGACGGCGATGGACCAGTCCCCCATCGCCATCGTGCTGGTCAACCCCCTCGACCGGGTGATCTACGCGAACCAGGAGGCCCGCCGGCTGTTCCTGGGAGGCCGGCGACTCGGGGGCCTCCACTTCCACGAGCTCCTGGACGCCTGCCCGCCGGAGCTCCGGCAGGTCCTGGACGGCGGCGAGGACGGCATGTTCACCGCCCGGATCGGCGAGGAGGTCGAGACCTACCATCTGGCGCAGCGGAGCTTCTCCATCAACCGGCGGCGGCACTCGCTGATCCTGCTTCGGCGGATGACCGCGGAGCTGGCCCGGCAGGAGGCGGAGATCTGGAAGAAGGTGATCCGGATCATCTCCCACGAGCTGAACAACTCCCTCGCCCCGATCTCGTCGCTGGCCCACTCCGCACGGACCCTGGTGCAGGAGTCGGACGAGGCGGACCGCCTGGAACCGATCTACCTGTCGATCCGCGAACGGATCGATCACCTGACCGAGTTCCTGGAGGGCTACGCGCGCTTCGCCCGTCTGCCCCGTCCCGAGAAGGAGGAGGTCCTGTGGCTCCCCTGGCTGGAGGGGCCCCGGGAGCTCTACCCCTTCGAGCTGGTGGGCGACACGCCTCCGGAGCCCGGCTACTTCGACGCCTCCCAGATGCAGCAGGTGCTGATCAACCTCCTCAAGAACGCCCGGGAGGCCAGCCCCGAGGGCGAACCGATCCGCGTGGCCATCCACCGCCGTCCGGCCGGCGGGTTCGTGGTCCAGGTGTCGGACGGGGGCCGCGGCATGGACGAGGAGGTCATGCGACAGGCGCTGCTCCCCTTCTACTCCACGAAGCAGACCGGTACCGGCGTCGGGCTCCCCCTGTGCCGGGAGATCGTCGAGGCCCACGGCGGCTCGCTGCGCATCCAGAGCCGCCCGGGACAGGGGACGACCGTCTCCTTCTGGATTCCCGGGCCGGGAGGACGGTGAGCGGTTCCAGCAGGAGGAGAAGCACCACACGGCCCGCCCGCGAGCCTTTCGCGAAGTTCTCGGCGCCCGGGGGTCAGCCGCCGGCACGGACGGTGGACATGCCGTGGCGAGCGGCTTCCGGCCCTTCGCAAACGACGCCCGCCCTTCGGGTTGCGCCGGCACCAGACTTCCCGGCCGGACCTCCCGGCCGACTGGTATGATGCGGCAATGAACCGGACGAACCAGCGCA
>JASFRI010000135.1:0-10180 GCA_050115015.1 Acidobacteriota bacterium | reverse complement strand
TGACCGGTATCACCGCGACGCTGGGCTCGACGGATCCGTTCCTCTCGATCCTGGATCCGTCCGCCGGCTACCCGGACCTGGCCGGCGGCGCCTCCTCGCTACCATCCGACGACGGGTTCCAGGTGACCGCGGACCCCGTGACGCCGGCGGATCACGTCGCCACGGTGCTGGTGTTCTTCTCCGCCGCGGACGCCCTGTGCCAGCCGCCGCGGTTCACCGAGCTTCCCATCTCGGCCCGGCGGGAGGGCTGTTCCCTCGTGGAGCCGCTGGACATCGACCCGGGCTGGACCATCGTCAACAGCGACCCCACGGGCTGGGCCTTCGGACAGCCCACCGCGCTGGCCTTCGGCCACGGCCCCGGCAGCGGCGCGACCGGCCAGAATGTCTACGGCACGAACCTCACCGGAAACTACGGCAACGCCGGGGACCACCTGCTGACCCTGCCGACGCTGGACCTGAGCCACTTCACCGGGTCGGAGCTGGACCTGCAGCGCTGGATCAGCACCGAGGAGGGCTTCGACTTCGCCTCGGTGGAAGGGAGCGCCGACGGCGTGACCTGGGATCTACTCTGGACGGGCACCGCCAGCGATCGCGGCTGGCGGCGGGCGCACATCGACCTGTCCGCGCTGGACGGCGAGCCCGCCGCCCTTGTCCGGTTCCGGATGAAGTCCGACTACAGCGTCACGGATGGCGGCTTCTACCTGGACGACGTCGAGGTGTGCGGCACCCTGGCCGCCGCCCCGGCGGTCGCGGGGCTCGCGGTGCTGGACGACACCGCGAACACCGCGTGCACCGACGCGGACGGCGTCCCCGACGCGGGGGAGGTCGTCTCGCTGGGGCTGACCGTGGAGAACCGTGGGGTCGGCCCCGCGCTGGGGGCGATGGTCCAGGTCACCTCCTCGACGCCGTCGCTGGAGGTGCTCACGCCGGCGGTCGACCTCGGCGACATCCCGGCGGGCGGGCAGGTCCAGGCCGTTCTCACCGCCCGCATCGATGGCGCCGCCGCCTGCGGCGAGGAGGCCACGCTGCTCGCCGCGTTCACCACGAACGGCGGCTTCCCCTTCTCCGGCCCGGACCAGGCGCTGGTGCTGGAGCTGGACGGCGGCGGCTGCGATGCGAACGACTGCCCCGCCGCCTGCGCTCCGACGGCGGCGGTCCAGGGCCTGATGCTGAACGCCTCCGGAGCCCTGTCCTGGGGGGGGAGCCTCGACGCATGCCACGCGGTGGCGGGGCTCGGCTACCGGGTCTACCGGGCGGCCAGCGCGGTGCCGTCGACGATGCCTCCCGCGAGCTTCCCGGAGGACACCGGGTTCGTCGACGTCACCCTCGCCGACGCCGACGGCTCCCTGCTCGATCCCGGCTTCCAGGACGGGTGGAATCCGGGGCCGGGAGGGATTGGCTTCTACCTCGTGGCCGACGTCGGCACCGACGGGGAGCCGGGTCCCGTCGGCCACTACGGGGACTGAGGAGCGCCCCCAGCAGGCAGCGGCAAGACCCCGCGCGGCCGCGGACCGATGGGTGTTGGCATTCGGCGTTGCACCTCGTTGATCTGCGCCCCCGAACCAGGGGCATGGGGCATCGACTCCTCGGCGCGCCCTGGACTCGCCGCGCAAGACCCTTCGGCGGGCGACAGCAGACTCTTCGGCCGGACCTCTAGCGCCGGCCGACGACGTAGGCGATCCAGCCCTCGTCCGCGTCTCCCCGCACGACCTTGCGAAACACCCCGTTGCCGCGGTTGGTCTTGCGATCCGTCAGCTCCCAGAGCACGTGGACGTCGCGGAATCCGGCCTCCTCCATCAGCTCCTGCACCTCGGGGAGGGTCCAGAGCCGCCAGTCGTACACGAAGGCGTTGCGGAGCCGGCTCCCGTCCCGGAACTCGAAGTGGATCTTGCAGAGGTAGTCGTGGGTCACCGGATCGAACTTCGACTGGTCCCAGACGTAGGTGAAGGCGCCGTGGGACGTGCGCTCCTCCTGCTCGACCTGGGACTCGCTGCCCCCGAACAGGTCCACCAGCAGCATCCCATCCTCCACGACGGAACGCCGGGCGTTCCGAAGGTATCCCAGCAGGTCGCGCCGGGTCTTGAAGACCCAGTAGCTGAAGTTCATCGCGACGAGGACGTCGACCCGCGGGCGGCGGACGTCCAGCACGTTTGCCTGCAGGAGGGTGATCCGGCGCCGCTGATCCTCGGTGAGGGCGGCGAGATTGCGCTTGCGCCCCCAGTCCAGGGTCGGGCCGTGCAGATCGACGCCGACGGCGCGATTCTCGCGGTGCAGCTTGACGAACTCGGAGCACAGCAGTGCCGTGCCGCAGAAATCCTCGCGGAAGGTGCGGAGGGGCCGGCCCACCACCTGCTTGAAGCGGCGTGACAGGAACCGGACGTCGGTCTCCGCCGACTGCACGCTCCGCTGGTAGAGATCGTGACGGTCGGCGTTGCGCACGGTGAGCTTCGCCTTGCGGGTCGGTTGCTTCCGGGTCATCTCGAACGTCCTCGGCCCTGGTGGGCGAGAAGGGGCGGGTGCTAGCGCGTCTCCTTTTCCAGGGCCCCGATCTTGTCCAGGCGGCGCTGATGCCGTTCGTCCCCGCTGAACCGGGCGCCCGCGAACGCCTTCAGGAGCTCGCCGGCCAGGGCCGGCCCGATGACCCGCGCGCCGAGGCAGAGGACGTTCACGTCGTCGTGCTCCACGACCTGGTGCGCGGAGTAGGCGTCGTGGCAGACCGCTGCGCGGATGCCGGCCAGCTTGTTGGCGGCGATGGCCGCCCCCCCGCCGCTGCCGCAGAGCACCACGGCCCGCTCGACTCGTCCGTCGAGGATGGCCCGGCCGGCCAAAGCGGCGAAGTCCGGGTAATCCACCGGCGCCGTGGAGTCGGTGCCGAGGTCCAGCACCTCATGGCCGAGCTCCTCCAGCCGCTGGACGACGATCTGCTTCATCGGAAATCCGGCATGGTCGGAGGAGACGGCAAATCGCACCGTTCACTCCCCGCCGGCTGCTTCCTGCCTGCCGGCACGGACCCGTGACAGGACGAGACGTGCGCGGCGCTCCACGTGCTCCGCCGTGAACCCGAAGCGCTCCATGAGGACCTTGGAGGGCGCGGAGGCGCCGAAGGTGTCGATCCCGACGATCTCGCCGGCGTCCCCCACCCAGCGCTCCCAGCCGAGCGGGGAGGCCGCCTCGACGGCCACCCGGGCGCGGATCGCAGGCGGCAGGACCCGGTCGCGGTAGGCCCGGGGCTGTTCCTCGAACAGCTCCCACGACGGCATCGAGACGACGCGGGTGGCGACGCCCGCCGCCTCGAGCCGGCTTCGGGCCTCCAGGGTGACCGCCACCTCCGAGCCGGTGGCGATCAGGATCATCTCGGGCTCGCCGAGGTTCGCGTCGGCGAGGATGTACGCACCCTTCTCGGCACCCGACGCCGCGCCCAGCTCCTTGCGGTCGAGGGTCGGCACGCTCTGCCGGCTCAGGACGAGCGCCACCGGTCCCTCCCGGCGCAGCGCCGCGATCCAGGCGTGCCGGGCCTCGTTCGCGTCGCCCGGGCGGATGACCGTCATGTCCGGCATCGCCCGCAGGCCGGCCAGGTGCTCCACCGGCTGGTGGGTCGGCCCGTCCTCCCCGAGGCCGATGCTGTCGTGGGTGAGGACGTAGATCACACGCTGCTCGGACAGCGCTGCCAGCCGCATCGCCGGCCGCATGTAGTCCGTGAACACGAAAAAGGTCGCCGCGAACGGGATCACGCCGCCGTGCAGCGCCATCCCCGTGCAGATGGCTCCCATCGCGTGCTCCCGGACCCCGAAGTGGACGTTGCGGGGGACATCCCCGCCGTCCCCGAAGGTCCCCAGGCGAGGCTGCAACGTCTTCGTGGAGGGCGCCAGGTCTCCGGAGCCGCCGACCAGGTTCGGGATGCGCTCCATGAGCGTCCCGAGCACCTTGCCCGCCGACACCCGGGTCGCCATCCCCTTGGGGGATGCCTCGAACCGGGGGAGGTCGTCGTCCCAGCCGTCCGGAAGCTCTCCCGCCAGGCAGCGACGCAGCTCCGCGGCCTCCTCCGGGAAGCTCGTCTCGTAGCTCCGCAGCCGGGCCTCCCACTCCTCCTGCTGCTGCGCGCCGCGATCCCGGACCGCGCCGCAGTGAGCGAGGACCTCCTCGGGCACCCGGAAGGTCTCGTCCGCCGGCCAGCCCATGATCTCCTTGGTGGCCTTCACCTCATCCGCACCCAGGGGGGAGCCGTGGGCGTCCGCGGTGTCCTGCTTGTTCGGGCTGGGGAAGGCGATGTGGGACCGCACCCGGATCAGCGATGGCCGGGGATCCGCCCGGGCCGCCTCGATGGCCGCGGCCAGGGCCTCGAGGTCCTCGGCATCCTCCACCGACTGGGTATGCCAGCCGTAGGCGTCGAAGCGGCGGTCGACGTCCTCGGTGAACGCGAGGGCGGTGTCCCCCTCGATGGTGATGTGATTGTCGTCGAAGAAGTAGATCAGCCGCCCGAGCTTCAGGTGGCCGGCGAGGGAAGCGGCCTCGTGACTGATCCCCTCCATCAGGTCGCCGTCGGACGCGATGGCATAGATCCGCTGGTCGAACAGCTCGAACCCTTCCTGGTCGAATCGGCGCGAGAGGAACTCGGCGGCCATCGCCATCCCGACCCCGTTGGCGAACCCCTGCCCCAGCGGACCCGTGGTCAGCTCGACCCCGGGGGTGACGAGATTCTCGGGATGCCCCGGTGTGCGGCTGTCCCACTGCCGGAACTGCTTCAGGTCCTCGAGGGTGAGATCGTATCCGGTGAGGTGCAGGAGAGCGTACTGCAGCATCGAGGCGTGCCCGTTCGAGAGGATGAAGCGATCCCGGGCGGGCCAGGCGGGATCCGCCGGATTGTGACGGCGGAACCTCGTCCACAGCAGATACCCCAGGGGGGCCAGCGCCATCGGGGTGCCAGGGTGCCCCGAGTTGGCCTGCTGCACGGCATCCATGGCCAGGGTGCGGATGGTATCGATGCTGAGGCGCTCCAGATCGGTCGTCGCGGTCATGAGGCTCCTGATGGATCGTTGCAGGGGAAAACGGCGGCCCGGGGCGCTTGTGCACGGGACCGCCGCAAACTGTACCCTACGCGATGAGGCGCCGTGCTGTCAACGAGATGGGGCTGACCGGGACACCTGGTTCCGGTTGTAGAAGACCGGGGCGAAAAGCCCCTTCCACTCGCGATCCCACCAGACCCCGGTCTGGCGATGCAGCGCCGGGCCCGCGAAACGGTACTCGTAGAGGCTGGCCCGGAGGTACCGGGGCGGGTCGTCGGGGAAGGGATTGTGCTCCAGCAGGCCCTCTACCGACGGGGAGCCCTCGAACAGCCGGGCGATGAAGTACCGGAACCACGTGGCGCGCTGGTAGCCACGTAGCGGCGCGAACCACATCTGCCAGTCGAGACGCGGCATGTGGGGCGTCACGAACGCCGGCCGGCGCCTGGGGTCGCCGGGCTTCCAGCGGAACTCGTAGGTTTGCCAGGTGACGCCGTCGTTGCTCCCCTCGAGGACGATCTCCGGGCGGGATTCGGTCATGTTCGCGAAGAGCCCGTAGCTGCTCACGCTCCGGAGGGGCTGGGTCCAGCGGACGGCCGTCCACGCCGCGCGGGGGATCGCGTCGGCCAGGCCGAGCCGGGCCATGAACAGCGCGGAGCTCGTCACCAGGAGCCAGGCGGCGACCGGAATCAGCAGCGCCCGGCGCAGCCGGGACGGCCGGGCGCTCGCGGGGAGGCGCTCCATCACCCGTCGCGGGTAGAACCGGCCCAGGAACCGGTCGTCCAGCAGGAGGATGCAGAGCGCCAGCGTGGCGAGGTTGAAGAAGCCGTAGTTCCCGGTGAGCAGGATCGCGATCTGCAGGCCGGCCAGGGGGAAGAACGCCGCGATCCGCAGGCGCCGGGGACCGAAGATCAGGAACGGTACCGCCAGCTCGATGAGGAACATCGCCAGGACGCTTCCCTTCAGGAACCCGGCGGGAAGCTGCGCGGCGTACCAGGCGGTCCAGGTCGGAAGGGGCTGGGTCCAGAAGTGGTAATCCAGGGCCGTCCCGTTCCACCAGACCGCGTCCCCCGACGCGAGCTTCACGAAGCCGGACAGGAACATCAGGCGGAACAGCAGCCAGCGCAGCAGCCAGAGCGCGATCCGGGAAGGGGGACGCTCCGCGGCGAGACGCGGCCAGGCCCGGACGGGCGCCAGGAACACGGCCAGAAATCCGATCTCCAGCAACAGCGCGTCCCACTGGTAGTTCAGGAACGTCCGCCCGACCGCGGTCATCGACAGGTAGAGGCTCCAGAGCAGCAGGAGCAGCGGGCCGGGAAGCACCCCGCCGACGACGAGAAGGGAGATCGCGGCGCCGCCCCAGCAGACCAGCGACAGGGCCGTGTCCGAGTCGCCCAGCCAGAGCCAGGTGGGCACCAGGTAGTAGCGCTCCCCGCCGGCCCGGGCCGCGACGAAGTCCAGGTACTCCCCGGCGGGCAGGATGCCCTCGCTTCCCAGGAGACCCTGCACCTGGACGGCCAGCGACAGGAATGCGGCGAGATAGACCAGACCGAGCGAACGGACGAACAGCCGCCGCGTCAGAAAGCAGGTGGCCGGCGCCGTCGACGTCCCCCAGAGCCACCGGTCGATACGGGAGAGGCCCTCCCGGTGGCGCGCCACGAACCGGTAGACCGCCTCGGAGACCGGCGCGAAGCCGGGGAGCCCCTCGTACGCCCGCCACGGCCACGACCGCCCCCCGGCCACGAAAGCGCGGTAGGCCGCCGCGGCGCCCCGGTGGACGGTGCCGTCCGGCTCCACCAGGTGGATCGCCTCCCGCAGGTCCTCCTCCCGGAGACCCAGCGGTGTGCCCGCTTCCTGGAACGGCGCGTACTCGACGGCATCGCCGGTGAGCCGTTGCCAGCGCCGGGCCCAGCGCCGGCAGAACCCGCAATCGCCGTCGAACAGCAGGATGGGTCTCGTGCGGATGATCACCTCCCGGCCACGGACTCGAGAGCGCCGTCGGGCCGAACGGTTGATTTTCCCCCTTCCAGACGAAAAAATCGATGTTCCCGGCCGCCTCGCGGTCGTCCCCGGCGCGGATCCGCGGCGGGGCGGCACCGCCGGCCGTCGGGAGGATCCCGGGAGAGGCATATGAGATGGCGGTGGTTCCTGCTGGCGGCGCTGGTGCTCCTGGCCGGCTGCGCGGATGACGGGAAGCTCGAGGAGAACAAGGCCGTGGCCCGAGCCTACATCACGGAGGTCTTCCTGCAGGGGAACTGGGACCTCTGGGATCGGTACTTCACCGAGACGGTGATCTACAACGGCCTGGAGTTCACCCGGGACGATCTGATGCGGAACCTCTCGGTCGTCCGCCGGGCGTTCCCGGACTTCAACGTCATCATCGAGGAGCAGATCGGCGAGGGGAACCGGGTGCTCACGCGGCTGACGTTCACGGGCACCCACACCGGCCCGTACCTGGGCATCGGCCCCACCGGCAACCGTGTGATCTACCGGGGGCTCGCCCTGGATCGGATCGTCGACGGCAAGGTCGTGGAGATGTGGCACGAGTCCGACACCTGGGCCATGCTCCAGCAGATGGAGGTCCGCTGACCACGCCCCCGGTGCCGAACGCCGACGGGCGCGACCATCCCGTCGATCGCCGTTACGTGTCGCTCCAGCGGATCGCCGGCTGGCTGGCCGCGGCGGTCCTCGGCTCCGTCCTGTTCCTCGGCCTGGCGATCGCGGTCGGAGCCACCCGTCCTGCGGTGCCGCTGATCCTCGCGGCCCTCGTCGGCTGGGTGCTGGTGGTCGCCCTGCTGGCGGGGTTCGGCCACTTCTGGCCATCGCTGGAGTACCGCCACCTCGCGTACCGCGTCTCCTCCCAGGAGATCCGCATCCGGCGAGGCGTGATCTGGCGCGAGGTGATCGACGTGCCCAGGAACCGCATCCAGCACATCGATGTGTCCCAGGGGCCCCTGGAGCGCCAGTTCGGGCTGGCGACGCTCCTGGTCCATACCGCGGGCACCGACTTCGCGCGCATCAGCCTGCCGGGGCTCGCCCACGAGCGGGCGCTGGAGATCCGGGATCGTCTCCTGGGGATGGAGGAGGACGATGCCCTCTGAGCGTCGTCTCCACCCGCTGTCGGTCCTGTTCGGCGCGGCCGCCGCGCTGCGGGCGTTTCTCATCCCCGCTCTCCTCGTGATGTTCGCGTCCCGCTCCAGCGCGGAATTGTGGTTCGGCCTGCTGATCGTCCCCTCGCTGGGGGCCGCCGTGGTCCGCTACGTCAGCTACCGCTACGTGCTCACCGACGACGAGCTGGTCATCCGGACGGGGATCTTCTTCCGGAACGAACGCCACATCCCGTACTCGCGGATCCACAACATCGCGTCGATCCAGAACGTGTTCCATCGGCTGCTCGGGGTCGTCGAAATCCGGGTGGAGACCGCTGGCGGGGCCGAGCCCGAGGCCCGCATGAAGGTGCTGTCGGTGCGGGAGCGGGACGAGATGCGCGAGCACGTGTTCCGCCGCAAGGGCGAGGCGGCGACCGGGGAGGGGGAGGCAGCCGCACCGCCGCCGCCCGCGGGGCGGGTGATCCTCCGGCTTCCCTTGCGGGAGCTCCTGCTGAACGGCGTCATCGACAACCGTGGCATGGTCGTCGTGGGGGCCGGGCTGGGCCTGGCCTACCAGCTGGGACTCCTCGACGAGCGGCGGCTGCCGGGGGCGCCGCGCCTCACCGAGGCGATCCGGGGGCTGGAGACGATCGGACGCTCGACCGCCTGGATCGGCACGATGGTGCTCCTTCTGCTGGGGTTCTTCTTGCTGTTGCGCCTGTTCTCGATGGCGTGGTCGGTGGTCACGCTCCACGGCTTCGACCTGCGGACGAACGGTGCGGAGCTGCGGACCACGTACGGTCTGTTCACACGGACCGCCACCGCCATCCCGCTCCACCGCATCCAGCTCCTGTCGGTGCGCGAGCGGCCGCTCCAGCGGCTGTTCCGGCGCGTCGAGGTGCAGGCGGACACCGCCGGGGGGAGCCCCGCGGAGGACCGGAAGGAACGGCGTCCGAAGCTCGCCCCGATCCTCCGGCGGGCGCGCCTCCCGGCGTTCCTGGGAGAGGTCCTGCCGGGTGTGGGCGCCCGGGCCGCATCCTGGCGCCCGGTGCACCGGCACGCCGCGCGCCGGATCTTCCGGATCTCCCTGGCCTTCGGCCTGCTGGCCACCGGGGCTGCCGTGGCGCTGGCGGGATGGTGGGGTGCGGTTGCGCTGGTCCCGGCGGTCGGGGTCGCCGCGCTGAACGCGGGCCGCCAGGCGCGGAGCCGGAGCTGGTCAGTCTCCGAGGAGGCGGTGTTCTACCGCAAGGGCTGGATCTGGAAACGCCTCACCGTCGCCCGCATCGCGAAGATCCAGGGGCTCGCGCTGGTCCAGACGCCGTTCGACCGGCGCTGGGGCATGGCGACCCTGCAGGTCGACACCGCCGGGGGCGGGGCCGGGAGCGATCGGCTGCGGGTGCGGTTCCTCGAGGCGGGGGTGGCGCGCGAGGCGCTGGAGAGTCTCTCGGACCGGGTGGGGAGCACCGTGTTCCGCTGGTGACGCGGTGGTGCCGGGAGCGTGGTTCAGCGCCGCTCCAGGAGATCGATGTAGGCCACGTCGACGAGGGCCTCGGCTTCGATCCCCAGCGACCCCATCAGCTCCCGGGCCGCCCGCTCGCCCTCCGCGGACGGCTCCCCGGGCTCCAGCATCACCTCGAGTTCCAGGAACGCCCCGAGGCCCTCGACACGGTCCAGGTGGATCCGCGTGCGGCCCACCCGGTAGAGCTCCCGCTCCTTGTGCACCGTGCCGCGGATCCCCAGTGCGGCGGCCAGGAGGTCCCGGAGGGGGCCGCCCCGGCTGGTGGGGAAGACCTCGTACTCCGAGAGGCCGGGGCCCCGCACGTCCGGACGCCGGTAGCGGATCAGCTCCCCCGTGCCGTCGGGGAACCGGCGCAGCTTCAGCCGTCCCTCCGCCACGGGGAAGAACGTGTCCTCCTGCAGGAGGCGGACGGGCCCCTCGCCGGCGAGCGCCGCCAGCCGCAGCCGGACGCCCTGGAGGTCCGCGAGATGCGCCTTGATCTCGACGTTGCGGGGCACACTACGGTACCACCACGGTGTCGCCCGGCTGGAGGAACAGGTTGGCCCCCAGGTCCTCGCCGGAGTAGATGCGCT
>JASFRI010000134.1:0-10240 GCA_050115015.1 Acidobacteriota bacterium | reverse complement strand
TCCCGGGAGAACGCGACCGGAACTTCCACCTCCATGGCGTGGACGGGGGTGACTACGTCGTGAAGGTGGCCAATCCCGCCGACCCGGCGGCGGTCCTCCACCTGCAGAATGCCGCGATGCGGTGCCTGGCGGAGGCCTGGACCGCGGGCACGGCTCCCAGACCGCTGGAGACCCGCGAGGGGGGGACCCTCGGCGAGCTCGAGCACGACGGCGCCATCCTCTACCTCCGGGTCGTCACCTACCTCCAGGGGACGCCGCTGTCCCGCGTACCGGAGCGGGACCCGGCATCCCTCCGGCGTCTGGGGGCGGCGATCGGCGAGGCGGATCGCCTGCTGGCCTCGCTGGACGTCCCGGACGTGGCGCGGGAGCTTCCCTGGGACCTCTCCCGCGCCGGCTGGATCGGCTCCCGCACCGCGGCCATCGCCGATCGGCGGCGGCGGGGGATCGTCGAGCGCTGGCTCCTGCAGTACCGGGCCCGCACCCTGCCCCTGCTGGACGAGCTCCCGCGGAGCCTCGTCCACGGTGACGCCAACGACGAGAATCTGCTCGTGGCGCCGCACGCCGACGGAGGATGGGGGGTCTCGGGCCTGCTGGACTTCGGCGACCTGGCCTTCGGCCACACCGTCAACGACCTGGCCATCACCTGCGCTTACGCCATCTTCGGGGCCGGCGATCCCGTCGCGGCGGCGGCATCCGTCATCGCGGGTTACCACGAGGCGCGGCGCCTCTCCGGTCTGGAGATCCGCGCGGTGCTGCCCCTCATCGGCCTGCGGCTGAGCGTCAGCGTGACGATGTCGGCGATCGCGGCGACGGAGGATCCCGCCAACGACCACCGCCAGATCAGCCAGGCGGACGCCTGGAGGGCACTGGAGGCCCTGGAGCGGCTGGACTGGCGCCGCGCCGAGAACCGGTTTCGCGAGGCCTGCGGGGTCGGGCCGCGCCGCCCGGGCCTACCCGGCCCCCGGCCGATGAACCTGGCGGCGCTGCAGGAGCGCCGGCGCCGGCAGATCGGGCCCTCCCTGCGGCTCTCCTACCGCGAGCCCCTGACCATCCTGCGGGGCTCGGGCACCTACCTGTTCCGGGCCGACGGCGGCGCCCTGCTGGACTGCGTGAACAACATCTGCCACGTCGGCCACGCCCACCCGCGGGTGGTGGCGGCCCTGGGGGAACAGGCCTCAGTCCTGAACACGAACACCCGCTACCTGCACCCCTACCTGGTCGAGTACGCGGAACGCCTCGCCGCCACCTTCCCGGAGCCCCTGCGGATCTGCTACTTCGTCAACTCCGGCAGCGAGGCGAACGAGCTGGCGGTCCGGCTGGCGAGGGCCTTCACCGGCAGATCCGACGTGATCGTCCTGGAGGGCGCCTATCACGGCAACACGACGACCCTGGTCGACCTGAGCCCGTACAAGTGCGAGGGACCCGGCGGGGGCGGGCTGGCGCCCTGGGCCCACAAGGTCGCCAAGCCGGATCCGTACCGCGGCCCACACCGCGGGGCGAGCGACGAGGTCGGGAGGGCGTACGCCGCCGAGGTGAGGAGGACCTGCGAGGCGTTGCACGATCGTGGCACGCCCCCGGCCCTGTTCCTCTGCGAGTCGATCCTCGGCTGCGGGGGGCAGGTCAGCCTTCCGCCGAGCTATCTCCGGGAGACCTTCGGGCACGTGCGACGGGCCGGCGCCGTGTGTGCCGTCGACGAGGTCCAGGTCGGGCTGGGGCGGGTCGGGAGCCACTGGTGGGCGTTCGAGGGCCACGGGGCCGTCCCGGACATCGTCACCCTCGGCAAGCCGCTGGGAAACGGCCATCCCCTCGGGGCGGTCGTCACGACCCGGGAGATCGCCGAGGCGTTCGACAACGGGATGGAGTACTTCAACTCCTTTGGCGGCAACCCGGTCTCCATGGCGGTGGGGCTGGCGGTGATGGACGTCGTCGAGGAGGAGGGCCTGCGCGAGCGGGCCGCGTCGGTGGGTGCCCGCCTGGCAGAGGGCCTGCAGGGTCTCGCCCGCCGATACCCGCAGATCGGCGATGTCCGGGGGGCGGGGATGTTCCTCGGCGTGGAGCTGGTCCGCGATCGCGGCACGCTGGAGCCCGCGACCCGGGAGACCGCCGCGCTGGTCGAGGCGGCGCTCGGCGACGGCATCCTCCTCGCCGCCGAGGGACCCCACGGGAACGTCCTCAAGGTCAAGCCGCCGCTGGTCTTCGGCGAGGAGGAGGCGGAGCTGCTGCTCGGCGCCCTGGATCGGCACCTGGGGACGGTCTTCAAGGGAGCTACGTGCGGGCCGACGGGATCGTGAACCGGAACGTGGCTCCTTCCCCGGGGCGGCTCTCCACCCGCACGGCGCCTCCCTGGAGCTGCACGAGCTTCTTGACGATGGCCAGTCCCAGGCCGGCTCCGCCGCTGGCGCGGTCGCGGGAACCGTCGGCGCGGTAGAAGCGCTCGAAGACGTGGGGCTGGTGCTCCGGCGCGATGCCGGGACCATCGTCGCGCACGGAGACCTCCACGTCCGCCCCGGCGAGCCGCGCCCCCACCTCCACCGCCCCCCCGGGACCGGCGTGTACCAGGGCATTGGCGAGCAGGTTCCGGACGATCTGGCGGAACCGCACCGGATCCGCGAACGCCACGAGGCGCTCGGGAGCACCGTTTTCGATCCGGGGCCCGCCGGCCCCCGCCGGGTGGAGTGCCTCGATCACCCGCCCGACCTCCGCGCGGACCTCCAGCGGGACGGCCTCCAGGCGCAGGGCCCCCGCCTCCGCCAGCGAAAGGTCCTGGAGATCGCGTACCAGCCCGGTCAGGAAGAGCACCTCCTCCTGGAGCGACGCCAGCACCTCGCCGGAGGGCTGCAGCAGTCCGTCCTGGATCGCCTCGAGCTGGCCGAGGATGTTCGTCAGCGGGGTCCGGAGGTCGTGGGCTACGTCGGTGACCATCTGTCGTCGGAGGTGCTCCTGGCGCTCGAGCGCGTCCGCCATGCGGTTGAAGGCCCGGGCCAGATCGCCGACCTCGTCCCGGGACGCCACCGCCACCCGCTGCTGCAGGTCCCCGTCGGCCAGCCGGCGCGCCGCCCGGGTCAGCTGCTCCACCGGACCGAGGATCCGGCCCGCCACCGCCGCCGTCGCGATCAGCGCGACCAGTCCCGCGGCCAGCGCACCGAGCCAGAGCCACCGGTCGACCGAGTGGAGCAGCACGTCCCCGGCCATCCCCTCGTTCACGCCGAGGTCGGGAAGGACGTACACCGAGCCGACGCGCGTCCCCTGCGGGTCCAGCACATCCGCCGACGGAGCCCGGATGCGTCCCTCCTCCTCCCGCACGAGACCGTCCTGCTCATGCCGGCGCCGGATCTGGAGCGTCCCGTCGTCGGCCACCGTCACGTCCCCGGGAGCGAGGTCGGGGTCGGTGGCGGCGATCAGGCCGCCGTCGGGCGCCAGGAGCACGAGATGGTCGCCGGGGTGCAGTTCCTCCCGGAGGTCCCGTAGCACGGGCCGCACCCCCTCCCAGGATTCGCTGCGCCGGTGCAGCGCCTCCAGACGGACGGCGACGGCGGCCAGATCGGGCAGGTCGTCTCCCTGCCCGACCGCCTCCACCTCCAGGAAGCGCTCGATCTCCCGGCGCGTGCCGAACCGGGAGAACAGCCCCGCCGCCGCCACCGACAGGACCACGACCAATCCCACCGCCAGGAGCAGACGGGCCCGGAGGCTACGCGGCACCGGCGTCCCCCTCGAACCGGTATCCCACCCCGAAGACGGTGATCACGTAGCGCGGCCGGGCGCGATCCCGCTCGATCTTCCGGCGGAGGTTCTTCACGTGAGCGTCCACCGTGCGATCGAAGCCCTCGAAGTGGGGACCCAGGGCCCGCTCGACGAGCTGCGCCCGGGTGAAGGTGCGGCCGGGAGATCCGGACAGAGCCACGAGGATCTGGAACTCGGTCGGGGTCAGGCCGGCGTCCGTGCCGTCGACCCGTGCCTGCTGCGCGGCGAGATCGACCTCGAGTCCGGAGAACCGCAGCACGTCGTCGCGGCCGACAGCGGGATCCGATCGGCGCAGCACGGCGCGCACCCGGGCCACGACCTCCCGCGGGCTGAAGGGCTTCGCGATGTAGTCGTCCGCGCCGAGGTCGAGCCCCCGGATGCGATCCTCCTCGGTGGTGCGCGCGGTCAGCATCAGGATCGGGACCGAGGACTCCCGGCGGAGCTCGCGGCAGATCTCTCGACCATCCCTCCCGGGGAGCATCAGGTCGAGGATCACGGCACGGTGGTCCCCCGACCGGGCACGCAGGAGGCCGGCCTCCCCGTCATGGACCGCCTCGACGCGGTAGCCGGCGTGCTCGAGGTAGAGCGAGAGCATCGCCGCCGTCTTGCGGTCGTCCTCGATGATCAGGATCCGGTTCGCCGATCCCACGGGGGAGCCTCCCTGGCCACCGCCGGAGCGGATGGGGACGTCGATTTCCCGGGACGTATCGTGACATGCGCCGCCGCGGGAGCGCCACCGCGGCGCCCCCGGCCAGGCCTCTCTAGGCTAGCGCGCGGCGTCCTCGAGGACCGAGTCGATCCAGTCGAGGTGCGTGGACACCCGCGTGTAGAACTCCCGGCTGCCGTACATCCCGGGCCGGCCCCCCTCCGGGCTCTGGCCACCGGAGCTGACGCCGAGCACCCAGGACCGCCCGTCCCGACGCACCAGCGCCGGTCCGCCGCTGTCCCCGGGGCCGCTGATCCCCTCCAGCCGTGTCGCCGCCTGCGGCGGGTCGAACGTGAAGATCAGCCAGTCGTCGGTGGTGCGATCCACCCGGTTCGTGGCGGCACGCAGCGCGCCGTCGGCGCGCAGGATCCCCTCCTTCCCGGTCCCGAAGTCACCGCGGCCGACGAAGGTGACGACCTTCCCCAGCTCGTCCCGGTTGCGGTAGAGGGACGCCGGCTGGACGCCGGAGACCGGTTCCTGGAGCCGGACGAGGGCGATATCGTGTTCCTGGCCCTTCCAGTCCGGGTGCAGGAACACGCCGCCGACCGCGTACTCGCGTTCGCCGACGCGCACGGTGCCGCCGACGCGGCGGACGTCGCGCCCCACGTGCGCGGCGGTCAGCACCCAGCGGGGGGCGATCAGGGTGCCCTCCCCGTCCGGGAGGATCTTCGCGACGGCGGGATACTCCGCCCCGAGGGCACGGTAGTCGGCATCGTCCCGGTCGTGACGGATCACGATGGCCCCGGCGGGGGGAACCGAGGCGAGGAGCAGCAGCGACGCGAGCAGGTGGCCTCTCATGGCCCCATAGCCTGGCGGAGCGATCCGAAGAAGTTGTGAAGGCGGGCATCCCGGGGGCCGGCGGATCGGCCCCCGGACGGCCGGGTTACCAGGTGCCGTCGTCGAGACGCCGCTGCAGGGCCTCGAGCCGCTCCCGGATCTCGTCGGCCTCGTCGTACGCGCCGGCGGCCTCGAGCTTCTCCACCATCCCGCGCAGCTCCTCCGCCATGGCCTCGAGCCGCGCGGCGTCCCGGCGCTGCAGCTCCTCCTCCTTGAGGCGCATCCCCTCCAGCTCGCGCTCGCGCTGCTCCGCGGACCGGACGTCCCCCTCCTGGCGGAGGCGCTCCGCCTCTTCCCGCAGCTGCTGCGCCTCCATCGCGAGGTGATCCCGCTCGAGCTCCCGCTCCAGATCCGCCGCCTCGGCGTCCGCCTGGCGGCGCTCCGCCTCCATCGCCAGCCGCTGGGCCTGGAACTCCTGCTCCCGTTCGGCGCGCTCCTCGCGGGACATGGCCGCCATCTCCTCCTTCATGCGGCGGTACTCCGCCTCCCGCTCGCGGGCCTGGAGCTCGAACTGCCGCTCCAGGTCGAGGGCGAGGCGCTCCCGCTCGATCTGCTGCCGGAGCATCTCCATCTCGCCCCGGATGAGCTCGGCCTCCCGGTGCTCACCCGACGCGTCCAGGCGGTCGGCCTCGGCCCGGAGCCGGTCCAGCTTCCCGGCAACGCCGGCACTCCGCGCCTCCCGGGACAGCTCCGCCTGGCGCCTGCGCACCTCGCGCAGCGCCCCCTCGAGCTCCCGGGCCTGCCGCTCGAGATCCCGCATCGTCTTCTCGAGCCGCCGCTGATCCTCCCTCCGGGGCGTCTCCGCCTCCGCGACGCCGTCCTCCGCCGGGACGGGCGGGACGACCTCGGGCTCGGGTGCCATGGGTGCCTCGGGCGGTGTGGGCATCTCCTCGGGGGTGGCCACTTCCGGCGGCGTGGGCGCCTCCGGGGCCGCGGCCGCCTCCGGAGAGGCCGGGGGCTCGGGGGCGGGGCGCTCGGCCCGGGTCGGGAAGGCGAGCAGCACCAGCAGGGCGGCGGCGAGCAGGGCCAGGCGGTATCGTCGCGCGAGCAGGGGGTTCTTCGTGCGCTGCAGGATCATGGTGAGTCTCTCCTCGTAGTCTCGGGTCCCGCCGATCCCGCTGGCGAGCGCCGGCAGCCGCGGGGGATCGGTCGACAGGAACGTCAGGGTCTTCAGCAGGGCCTCGGCGTACGCCCGGGCCGATCCGGGCAGCGCGCGCACGACCCAGGCATCGCAGGACTGCTCCTCGGCACGCCGCAGCCCGATCCGCGCCAGCCAGACCGCCGGATGCCACCAGAAACCGGCGGTCGCCGCGACCTCGAGAAGCCGGACCCAGTGATCGCCGCGGCGCAGGTGCGCCATCTCGTGGGCGAGGAGCGTGTCGCGCTCGTCGGCCGAAAGGCGGGACAGCAGCGCGTGCGGGAAGAGCAGCCGCGGCCGGCCGGCGCGCCACCAGAGCATCGGTGAGAGCGGGCCGGGAACCAGCAGCACCTCCGGTGCCCGGCGCACCCCCACCCGGCGCGCCACCCTCGCAGCGGCGTTCCGGACCTCCGGACCCGCGGAGCACGCGTCCCGCAGGAGGCGCCGGAACCGCAGTCCCCGCATCAAGGTCAGGGCGAGGATGGCGAGGCCGCCGGTGAGCCATACCGCCCCGGCCACGTGCAGGGGCCCGACCCGGGTCCGGCCGCCCACCGGGAGCGGGCCCTGGATCGCGAACCGCTCCACCGCCGCGGATCCCGGCGCGGTTCCGGTCACCGGAGGCAGCGTCCCGGCGATCCCGACCGGCACCCGGACCTCCGGGGAGGGCGGGAGGATGGCCACCCCGAGAAGGGGCGGCGTCAGGAGCTTCAGGAGCACGAGGAGCCAGAGTCCATGGATCCAGCTCGGCCGCCGGAGGAGGCGTGCGGCCATCGCCGCGGGTACCGCCAGGAGGGCCGCCATGGCGGCGTTGATCAGGGCCATCCGCAGGAGGTCGCTCACCGCCCCTCCTTCCCGGCCTCGGTGTCGAGGCGATCCACCAGTGCCCGGAGGGCCGCCAGGTCCTCCTCGCCGATGCCCGAGCGGCTCACCAGGTGGGTGAGCAACGGCGTCAGCGAGCCGCCGCAGAGCTGCTCCGCCGTCTCCTGGAGGCGGCGGCCGATCAGCTCGCCGCGCTCGACCACCGCGCTGTACGCGTGGCCGCGCCCCTGCTTGCGACGGCGGACGAAGCCCTTCGACCGCAGCCGCTCGAGCAGCTTCTGGACCGTGGCGTAGTGGGCCGTATCCCCCCGGGGATACAGGACGTCGGTGAGCTCCCGGATCGTCGACGAGCCGCGGTCCCACAGCAGCTTGAGCACGGACAGCTCGGCTTCCGGCACGTGCACGGATGGCTGGCTCATCGACGAACTCTCCTCTCGGCGCTTAACTCAGACATTCTGTCTGATTAAACTAAGACAAACCGTCTGAGATGTCAAGCCGCGTTTGACACGATCCGCCCCCCACCGCATACTTCCCGCCGCGTCGGCCCATGGGCCGACCTCCCGGAGCGGATGCGCAGCGACCCCACGCCCCCCAGACCGGATCGGACCGGCCTCGCCGTCCTCGCCGGCTCGCTGGTCTATCTCCACCTCTTCGTCCTGCGGGGCATGGGGTGGATCGACGAGGGCTTCGCCCTCAACGCGGCCCGACGGATCGCCGGTGGCGAGGTGCTCTACCGCGACTTCTTCGCCCCGTACGGTCCGGGGCGCCACTACCTGCTGGGCTGGGCCTTCGACCTGCTGGGGACCCGGCTTCTGGTGGCCCGGTCCCTCTGGATCCTCCTCCTCGCCCTCACCGCGGTCGCCCTCTACCGGGTGGGGCGACGCCTGATGCCCCGGAACTGGGCCGCCGCGGCGGCGGTCTGCTTCGTCCTCTTTCCTCCGCAGGCGTTCAAGGCGTACACGCCCCTGGCGTACGCGGGGATCGCGCTGCTGTCCCTCCGGGCGATCGAGCGGCCCGTGCAAGGACGCTGGCTGGCCGCCGGCGCCGGCGTCGGCCTCGCCGGGCTGTTCCGCTTCGACCTATGGGGAACAGGGACCGTGATCCTGGCGGTGGCATGGCTGCTGGGCCGCGACGAGGCCGGCCGGCGGCGACCGGCGGGGCTCCGCGCCGCAGCCGCGGGGATGCTGCTCACGGCGGCCCCGCCGCTGGCCGCGTACGGCGCCACTGGGTTCCTGCCGGACCTGGTGCGGTACGAGGCCATGCAGAAGGCACAGCTGGCACGGTTCTTCGCCCTTCCTCTCCCGTCACCGCTCCGAGCCTGGGCGGAGGGGAACGGCCTGGCCGCGGTGGCGGCGGGGACCTTCGACGCGATCGCCGCGTGGGTCCCCGCGCTCCTGGCCGCCGTCGCGCTGTGGCGCGCCACCGTCCGCCGGCGCGCGCCCGCCGCTCGCGATGCGGCCCTTCTCCTGGTCGGCGTGGCCTGTGCTGCGGGACAGGTCGTCTACTTCAGCCGCCCGGACTTCGACCACCTCCTGCACGTCACCCCCCTCGCCTTCGTGCTGCTGCTCTACTTCCTGCGGCAGGCGCGGCTCCGGGCCGGGGACGCGTCCGTCTGGTGGGGGGTGGTGGCCGCCGGCGGCCTGTTCGTCGCCCTGTTCGCCGCCTCCGCGATCCTCCGGCATCCCCTCGAGGGGTTCTCCATCGGCCGGCTGCGGGTGGCCACCGAGCGGGTGGATGGCGGCGCCCGCGAGGTGTTCTGGGACACGCCCTACCGCGCGGGTGTGTTCCGCGGCGTCAGCCGCCTCGTAGCGAGCCTCCCGGACGGACCGCAGCGCGACGAGATCGCCTTCCTGCCGTTCGGAGGAATCTGGTATTTCCTGCTGGACCTGCGCAACCCGATCCCGCAGGAGCCCCTGAGCACCTATTCCGGAGGGGATGGACGGTGGGCGGACGAGGAACGGGATGTGATCCGGGAGCTCGAGGACGCCGGTGTCCGCTTCGTGTTCCTCGAGCGGTCCGACCCGCGCTACGCGATCCTGCCCCCGTTCGGGAGCATCCACCCGGTCCTCGCGAGGTACCTGGAGGCGACGTTCCGCGACACCGGCGACCGGATCGGGGAATGGTCCCTCCTGGTCCGCCGGGACCGGGCGGCGCCCTGACGCCCTCGGCACTTCCGACTGCGGGTAGAATCGACCGGAAGCAGGGGCGCAAACGTTGATCCGGATCGAGGGTCTCGAGTTCGAGTACGGCGACGGGGATTTCCGTCTCCGGATCCCGGAGCTACACGTGGCGGCCAACGACCGCGTCGCCTTCGTCGGTCCCAGCGGATCCGGCAAGACGACCCTCCTCCACCTGATCGCCGGCATCCTGGTCCCACCCGCGGGCCGGATCGAGACCGCGGGAACGCGGCTCGAGGATCTGGCCGACGACCGGCGGCGCAGCTTCCGGATCCGCAGGATCGGCCTCGTGTTCCAGGAGTTCGAGCTGCTGGAGTATCTCAACGTCCTGGACAACATCCTGCTCCCCTACCGCATCAGCCCGGCCCTGCGGCTGGACCGGACCGTCCGCGAACGGGCCCGGGCCCTGGCCTTCCGGCTGGGGATCGGGGACCAGCTGGCCCGTCTTCCCGACCGCCTCTCCCAGGGGGAGCGGCAGCGGGTGGCGGTCTGCCGCGCCGTGCTTCCGGAGCCGGACATCGTGCTGGCGGACGAGCCCACCGGCAACCTCGACCCGCGCAATGCGGAGCGCGTGCTCGACATCCTGTTCGGCTACGCGGAGAGCCGGCCGGCAACGCTCCTCACGGTCACCCACGATCACGGGATCCTGACTCGCTTCTCGCGGGTGGTGGACCTGGCGACCTTCCACGATCCGGCTCCCGGCGGCGGGGCGACGGGATGACGGGCCCGCTCTACCTGGCCTGGCGCTACCTGCTCCACCACCGCGTCAAGACGTCGATCCTGCTGGCCTCCATCACGTTGATCCTCTTCCTTCCGGTCGGC